>JAGREF010000226.1 GCA_020446665.1 Sphingomonadaceae bacterium | reverse complement strand
TGTCGCGATCCTGCTGCTGTCCAACATCATCGGCGCATCAAAGCCCAGCTACATCACGCTGCCCAATGGCACCGAATGGTCGTTCGGCGCAGGCGTGTTGTTCTTCCCGATAAGCTACATCATCGGTGACGTGCTGACCGAGGTTTATGGCTATGCCCGCGCGCGTCGGGTGATCTGGACCGGCTTTGCCGCGCTGCTGTTCATGGCTTTCATGGCCTGGGTGGTGGTCTCCCTCCCCCCGGCAAAGGGCTGGCCGGGGCAGGAAAGCTATGAATTCGTGTTCGGCAATAGCTGGCGGATCGTGCTCGCCAGCATGGTCGCCTTCTGGGCTGGCGAATTCGCCAACAGTTTCGTGCTCGCCAAGATGAAGGTCTGGACCGGCGGGCGGATGCTGTGGGCGCGCACCATCGGCTCTACAGTGGTGGGGCAAGGACTGGACAGCCTGATCTTCTACCCGCTCGCATTCTACGGGATTGCCGGCTGGCCGCCCGAACAGCTGATGATGGTCGTGATCTCGCAATGGCTGATCAAGACCGCGTGGGAAGCATTGCTGACACCGGTGACCTATCTGGTGGTGAACACACTCAAACGCCGCGAAGGCGTGGATATTTACGATACGGGCACCGATTTCTCGCCCTTCCATGTCTCCAAAGGGACCAACTGAGCGATGCGCGTATTGGTAGTTGGCGCGGGCGCGATGGGCTGCCTCTATGGCGCAGCGCTCCACCGCGCGGGCTGCGTGGTCACGCTGGTCGATGTGAATGCAGAGCATATTGCCGCGATCAATGCGCGGGGGCTGGAACTGGAACGGCGCAGCGGGACTGAACTGCTCCCCATCCCCGCCTGCCAGCCGGGTGAGGTGAGCGGCACGGCTGACCTCGTGCTGCTCTTCACCAAGACTTTCCACACCGCATCTGCCTTGTCCGGCATCCAGCACGCCATCGGCCCTGAAACCTATGTCCTCACCCTGCAAAACGGGCTCGGAAATGCTGAGGCGATTGCCGGTTTCGTGCCGCGCGAGCGGGTGATGGTGGGCGTCTCCATGTTGCCTTCCGACTATGTCGGGCCGGGACGTGTGCGCTCGCATGGCGATGGCGGGACGAAGCTCTACCACGCCTTTGGCGGCGATGGCGCGATGCCGGGCAAGGTGGCGGCGCTGCTGAGCGAAGGCGATCTGCCTGCCACCACCGATCCCGCCGTGCTGGAAGTGGTCTGGTCCAAGGCAATCTTCAACGCCGCGATGAATCCGCTCTGCGCCCTCACCCGCCGCACGCCGGGTTTCTTCTTCGCAAAGCCCGTAGCCCGCGACACGATCCGCACCGTCGTGGAAGAAGGCGTCGCCGCCGCCCGTGCCAATGGCGTGATGGTCAATGCTGAACCGATCCATGCGTTGACGTTGGTTTCCATGACCGACCACGCCAATCATGAAGCCTCCATGCTGCAGGATGTGAAGCATGGCCGCCCGACCGAAGTCGACGCGATCAATGGCGCGATTGTCCGCGCCGGGGAACCAGCGGGATCGCCCTGCCCGGTTACGAAGACACTGTGGCGGCCGATAAAACTTGAAGACGCGAAGCTGTTGGAAACAGGGTGACACAGGTGACAATGTGTAACCTTTGCGGCGTCACACCGTATCATTAAAAACAATGCCTTAGCTGGAAACCCGGCCCGTTCTTGCGGGTTACACCCTATAGGGAGAAAATCGCCGCGCCTAATGCGGAAATGTCGATCAACCATGGGAAAGAGCCGCCTTCCCCATGCCGAAAATCGCCTGTGTAGGAAAGCATCCTCACCCCGTAACCGGCATATCCTCAAAGGGTGAATAGTCGCTCGGGCGGACAGTCCCCACCGGGACCACGCGCATTTCCGGCTCCAGACCCAGCCGGTCTGCCAGCAATTTCAGGTCTTTCTCGTTGGGAATGCCGAACAAATCCGCATGGCTTTCCTCCAGCCGCAGGATCAGCTTCTTCTTCTTCGCACGCAGCCCGCTGGAGTTGAAGGACCGGCGTGAACTTGCTCCGATCCGGCGACAGAGGCGAATGGCAAGGCCCCAGCAGATTGCCTCTTCCAGCTGCTCCTCGCTCGCCAGTGCCTGCAGTTCTTCCGGCAGATCGCATTGATTGCCATTGGCCAGCACCGTGGCAGCAATCATGGCACGGCCACAGGGCTCCAGCGCCAGCCAGCGCTTGTGCAGCGCCCAGTCCATCGCCTGATGGAGCCGCAAATTGGGCTCTGTCTGCATCGAGGCAAGCGCCATCATCGTGGCTGCAAGCCGCAACCGTTCAGAACCTTTCCCCAGTTCGGGCACGGCATCCACTGTCCAGCCAGCAACCCGCGCCGCCAGCGTGGGCGGGGCGCCACGCTGGGCAGCAAACAGCGCCATTCCCGCCAATAGGGGGTCCTGCTGCTGCGCCACGGAGTCCAGCCGCTGATAGAGCAACCCTTCGCGCAAGCCCCATGAGGAAATGACCAGCCTTTCCGGGGCCAGTTTCTCCACCAGCGCCTGCAACAAAGCACCGGCATCGGGCAGGTAATTCGCCCGCATGGAAGAAATGCGCGGCAGTTTGCGCAAATCCTCAGGGTCCGCCCCCGCCAGTTCACTCCCCAGCTTTGCCGCTTCCTTTGCGCTCAGTTCAAAACCATGCGGGTCAGTCAGCGGATAGTTGCGTTGCTGCATGGCATAGACGGCCATTGCGCGCCATGTGCCGCCCACCAGATAGAGCGGGGCGTCAATCGGCCTGCCCCAGCCTTCCTTGTCGAGCAATTTGCCAATCGACTTCGACATGGCCGAAGGCTTGCTTTCACGCCATTCATGCAGCCGCAAAGTGCCCAGCGGCAGGCTGGTGCCAGGCTCACACCCCCCCGCACCAATGCGCGTGAATTCAAGGCTGCCACCACCAAGGTCAGCCACGACCCCCTGCGCGCCGGGAAAGGCACCGATCACACCCATGGCGCTGGTTCGCGCCTCTTCCTCACCCGACAGCAAGCGCGGAGTGAAGCCGATAGCGCGGATTTGTTCGAGAAATTCGTTGCCGTTGGAGGCATCCCGCACGGCCGCCGTCGCCACCACTTCGACATCAGTAATATCGTGGTCCGTCAGCAGCACGGCATAACGCCGCAACCCGCGCAGGGCCATTTCGATGGATTCCTCTGCCAGGGTCCCCCTGGTCGAAATGTCGCGCCCCAGCCGGGCGGTGACCTTTTCGTTGAGCAATACGGTCGGGGCTCGACCGGCCCCGCCATAGATCACCAGCCGGATCGTGTTGGAGCCGATATCGATAATCGCCTTTTGTGCGCGGTAACCGGAAAAGGCCCCTTCCCGCTCCTGTCGGCGTTTGCGTGATGGCATCAGACAGCTCCCTTGCGCAGCGCCAATTTGGGCACGGCATCAGATTCCAGCGCCCCGCCTCGCCCGGAAAGCGACGGGTTGGTCATGAAATAGCGATGGCAATTGAAAGACCGCTCGCTGGTATCGACGCGGTGATACTGGCCAGCCACATCCAGTTCCCAGCTCTGCTCCGTATCGAGCAGATTGGCCAGCATGACCTGCTGCAGCACCTGATCGTGGACGGTGCGATTGCGGATTGGTACCAGCGATTCCACCCGGCGGTTAAGGTTGCGGCTCATGCAATCGGCGGAAGAAATATACACTTTCGCCCGCTCGCTGGGCATTTTGAAGCCATTGGCAAAACAATAGATGCGGCTGTGTTCCAGAAATCGCCCGATGATGGACTTCACCCGGATATTCTCGCTGAGGCCCGGAACGCCGGGCCGCAGGCAGCAAATGCCGCGCACCACCAGCTGCACCTCTACCCCGGCCTGACTGGCGGCATAGAGCCGGTCGATCATGCCCTTGTCAGTCAGCGAATTGACCTTCATCCAGATCGCCGCAGGGCGGCCCTTGGCAGCATTGGCAATTTCGCTGTCGATCAATTCATACAGCTTTTCCCGCAGATCGATCGGGGCAATCGCAATCATTTCCGTGCGGCGCGGCTCGACGTACCCGGTGACGAAATTGAACAGCCGCGCAGCATCGCGACCGAGCCGGGGGTCGGCAGTGAAGAAGCTCAGATCGGTATAGATGCGCGTGGTGACCGGGTGATAATTGCCTGTGCCGAAATGGCAGTAGGTCCGAAACCCGTCTTCCTCGCGCCGCACCACCATGGCAACCTTTGCATGCGTCTTCCAGTCGACGAAGCCATAGATCACCTGCACCCCGGCCCGCTCCAGCTGGGCAGCCCATTTGAGGTTCTGTTCCTCGTCAAACCGGGCTTTCAGCTCAACCACGGCGGTCACCGACTTGCCCGCTTCGGCCGCAGCGATCAGCGCGTTGATGACAGATGACTGATTGCCCGCGCGATAGAGCGTCTGCTTGATCGCCACGACATCGGGATCGCCCGCTGCCTGGCGAATGAAATCGACCACCACTTCGAAACTTTCATAGGGGTGGTGGATGACGATGTCCTTCTCCCGAATTGCAGCAAAGCAATCGCCATCATGTTCGAGGATGCGTTCGGGATAGCGGGGGGAATAGCTGTCGAATTTCAGGTCAGGCCGGTCTTCCTTGACGATTTCGGACAGCCCCTCGATCCCGATAAGCCCTGCGGTCTTGAGCACCATTGAATCGGTCGTGCCCAATTGTTCGCGCAGCAAGGCTTCGGCACCGGGATCGCAATCGTCCTGCAATTCCAGCTGGATCACCTGCCCGCGCCGCCGCCGCTGGATCGCGCTGCGGAAGGTTCTCACCAAATCCTCTGCCTCTTCCTCGATCTCGATGTCGCTATCGCGCAATACGCGGAAAGCGCCGTCTCCTGCGATCCTGAAGCCGGGGAAGAGATATTGGGCAAACCGGCATACGAGACTTTCGATGCTGATATAGATCGCTTCCTCGCCCGGCACCCGCACGAAACGGGGCAAGGCGTGCGGCACCAGCACCATCTCCACCAGTTGTTCGCCGTCGGATTCGCGCGTCAGGGTGAAAAGGATGCCCATCCCTTCATTGGCGACGAAAGGGAAAGGATGCGCCGGATCGAGCGCCTGCGGTGTGATCACCGGCATGATTTCATCAAGGAAGTAGGTTTTCAGCCAGGCATAGGCTTGCGAATTGACGCGTTCCTCGTCTGCCACATGAATACCGGTATCAGCCAGCCGACTGCGCAGATCGGCCCATGCGCGCTGCTGGCGCTGCGACAGGTCCAGCACCGCCTCGCGGATAGCGGCCAGCTGCTGGGACGGGGTCTGGCCGTCAATCGCGGGCCGTCCAATGCCGCGCTGCACCTGCCCCACCAGGCCCGCCGCACGGATCATCATGAACTCATCGAGATTGCTGCCGCAGATTGCCAGGAAACGCAGCCGCTCGAGCAGCGGATAATTGGGGTTGAGCGCTTCAGCCAGCACGCGCTCGTTAAAGGCCAGCCAGCTCAGCTCGCGATTGGTGTAACATTCCGCCGGATCACCATCGGGCACATTGTCAGGATCGTCAGACTCGCTGGACATGGCTCTCTGTCTAGGCCGGTAGGGGGCGCTTTTGCGGGGCGCGGGTGGAGAGTCCATGTTCATCACCGCGCCAACTGTAAATCGCCCCTGTCCATCTGTCACATCGCGGTCATGTTTCCGTGCTCAGCTCGCCACTTCCACCAGCGAGCGGCTCTCTGCAATTTGCGTGATGCCGCGCTTGCCATTGGCGTCGCGCCCCAGTTGCACGACCACGTCAATCACCGAGGCCGCATAGGCGATGGTGTCGCTGCGAGTCAGGCCGATCCCGGTCTGCATCACCATCAGCGCCAGTTGCTCCAGCGCGCCGCGCAGGGAATTGGCATGGATGGTCGAGAAACTGCCCGGATGGCCGGTATTGATCGCGCGCAGGAAGCTGACGCTTTCCGCGCCGCGCAATTCGCCCAGCACGATCCGGTCTGGCCGCAGGCGGAGCGCGGCCTGCAGCAATTCATTGGCAGTCACCTTGGCTTCGCCAAGCTCGCCCTTGACCGCCACCAGCCCCACGCCATTTTCGCCGGGAAGCCTCAATTCAGGCGTATCTTCCACCAGCACCACGCGTTCATGCCGCGGAATCTCGCCGAGCATGGCATTGAGAAAAGTCGTCTTGCCCGTGCTGGTGCCGCCCGAGATCAGGATGGTGCGGCGATTGCGGATCGCTTCGCGCAGAAAGGCAATCGGTTGCGCCTGCGGGTCGGGCATGGGCGTTTGCACCGGCGGAGCAAGGGGGCCGGCATCATAGGCATCCAGCGGCAGATCAAGCCGCCGGTGGCGGCGGATCGCCATGGTCCAGTGCTTGCGCGAGGCAGGCGGGCCGCAGAACTGGATACGCGCGCCATCGGGCAAGGTCGCGCCGAGCAGCGGATGTTCGCGGTTGA
>JAGREF010000225.1 GCA_020446665.1 Sphingomonadaceae bacterium | reverse complement strand
AAGCAGGCAGAGGAAGCGCGCACCCATGCGGGCAATCTGGCCCATGCGCTGAAAACACCACTGACCGTGCTGACCAATGCCGCCACGGCGCGTGATCCCGATCTTGCGACCCATGTCTTCCGCGAGACCAAGGCGATGCAGCGCCATGTCGATCACCATCTGGCGCGCGCCCGCGCGGTGGGGCGGCGGGCGGCGGGCCTCTCGCGCGCGGATGTATGGCCCAGCGTGGAGAGCGTTCTGCGCGCCGTTACCCGGATTTACGAGCAGACCCGCTTCGACCTTGATGGCAACGCCAGGGCGGTGGTTTCAATCGAGCGGCAGGATCTCGACGAAATCCTTGGCAATCTGATCGAGAATGCCGCGAAATATGGCGGCGGCAGTGTGTTCGTCACGGTTGATGCACACCCTGACGACAGCACGAAATGCGAAATCTGGATCGAGGATGACGGCACCGGCATCCCGGCAGACAAGCGCACGGAAATCTTCGCGCGTGGCGCTCGGCTGGATACAGGCAAGCCGGGGACGGGCCTCGGCCTCGCCATCGTGCGCGACGTGGTCGAGATTTACGGCGGCAGTGTGGAACTGGGTGAGAGCGAGGATTTGGGCGGGCTGCTGGTGCGCCTGACCTTACCAAGGAGTGCGGGATGATGAAGTTTGCGACGATTGCGAAGCTGGCGACAGGGCTGGCCGCCGGGTGGGCGCTGGCGGGGTGCAACATGGTTGTCTCGGAAGAACCCTGGTTCGAGCGGACTGCCGATTCCCCGATGATGAAACCGGGCATCTGGGGGGCTGCCAACAAGACAGATTGTGAATTTGACGCCTCCGCTGCGGTGACCGACTGGCCCGAATGCGCCGATCCTGCGATTATCGATGAGCAAGGCAGTTTCATCACTCAGAGCAAGAATGGCGATGGCTGGAAAGGCGTTGCTGCGGTTCTGGGCGGGACAGACCCCATGATCGTGCAGTTCAGGATACCGGAAGATGCCGGGCAAATGGCGCCGGACGGATTGTCCTACATCTATTTCGCTGCCCATGCGCTGGACCATGATGCAGATGGCAAGATCACCCGCATGGCCCTGTGGCCGGTCATGTGCGGGCCAATCGACAAGGACCCGCCCGCGGATGGCAGGCTGGGGATGCTGGTCAGCAACAAACCCTTTGCCGGATTGACCATCAAGGACAGCAATTGCCTGGCGCGAGATATTCCGTCACTGGTCGGGGCGGCGGCCAAGAGCGAGGCCTTGCAGGAACAGAACGGGCAGGGCCGCTGGATTCGCGATGTCATGCCGGGCGAATTGCCCGAACAGGAAAGCCCCTGACCCTAGCGGCCTTTGCATTCGACCCAATCGCGGACCATGTCGCGTAATTCCTGTTCGTTCTGGTTGCGATAGCGGTCATTGTGCCAGCGCAGCATGCGGATAGTGCCCAGGCTGACCTCTTCCTCGAACTCAAGGCCTGCTGTGTTCTTGTCGACCCAGCGCGTGGTGAAGAGCACTTCCAGCGGGGGGCATTGCAGGATTCCTTGTCCGCCCTTTTTCATCGCGGCATCGCAGATCACGCGCGCTCCGCTAAGCGATACATCTTCCAGCGCGCAGTCATATTCGCCGCCCAGCAGGATCAGCTTGCCGGGGATGCACACGCGCAGGCGCGGGGCCGCGCGGCGATGCTGCATGCCGTCGGGCGAAGGGAGAGGTGCACTTGCCATGGGGAGGCAATGCCCCGCCGGGCGTCAAATCCGGGCCAATGAACGGCTAGGGAGTGTTACGGATCAGCCCTGCCGCGCACGTTCGTGATGGCGGATCACTTCATCGATGATGAAGCGCAGGAATTTCTCCGTGAATTCAGGATCAAGGTCCGCCTCCACGGCCAGCTTGCGCAGCCGCTCCACCTGACGGGCCTCACGGTCCGGATCGGCCGGGGGCAGGGTGACCTGCGCCTTGTATTCGCCCACTGCCTGGGTGATGCGGAACCGTTCCGCCAGCATATG
>JAGREF010000224.1 GCA_020446665.1 Sphingomonadaceae bacterium | reverse complement strand
GCGTCGACGGCGACATTGCCGGATGCGTAGACATTGTCGCCGGTTTCGCCATCGAGTTCCGACGGCTCGCCGTGCTTCCGCACGCCGGCGAGGATTTCCTGCTCCTTAAGCGGGATGCCGAGCTTCTCGTAGGTGGCGAGCAGTTCCGGATCGACCTCGTCGAGGCTCTTCGGCCCCGACGTGCTCTTCGGCGCCGCGTAATAGTAGATGTTCTGGAAGTCGATCTTCGGATAGCTGACCCGCGCCCAGGTCGGCTCGGTCATGGTGAGCCAGCGCCGATAGGCTTCGAGCCGCCATTCGGTGAGCCAGGCCGGCTCGTTCTTCTTGGCGGAAATGAAGCGGACGATGTCCTCGTTCAGCCCCTTGGGCGCAAATTCCTGCTCGATGTCTGCCGACCAGCCATGTTCGTAGTCGGCAACTTTCGCCGCCGCTTCGCGCGCCTGCTGGTCTTTCACTTCTTCGGTCATGCGTGGGCTTCCATCCGGGCAAGCTGCGTCAGCGGGACTTGCGCCAGCGCGCCGCGCAGGGCGTCGTTCACAACGGGCCAGTGCGGGCGCACGGTGCAGCACCCCTCGAGCGAACACTCGTGCCGTCCCTGTTCGACGCAGGAAGTCAGCGCAATCGGCCCTTCGACCGCCTCGATGATGTCGGCCAGGCTGATAGCCGCCGCCGGACGCGCGAGTTGCAATCCACCGCCCGCCCCGCGGATCGAACGCAGGAGGCCCGCGGCGGTCAATCGGCTGACCAGTTTCTGCACCGTAGGCGCGGGCAGGCCGGTCTCTTCCGCCAGTTGGGCGGCGGAAACCCGCGCTCCGCCGCAATGGCGCGCGGCGGCGCTCATCGTGACGACAGCATAGTCTGCAAGGTTGGACAGGCGCATATTCTCAATTCGGACCAATTTGTTCCGAATTCACCTATGCACGCAAAACCGCTCTTTCAACGGAAAACCGCTTGTTGCGAGTCGTTAGCATTTACTCGCAGGGCTGCTCATTCACTGTCGCGGCGAAAGGATCGACCAGCCCGTGCCCGGCGGGGCTGAGCATATCCTTGATCACTGTCTCTTCATCCGGCCCCAGCCGTGACGGGGTGCGCCCGGTAAATTCGCGAATATCGCGGATGAAATGCGCCTGATCGTAATAGGCATCGCGAATCTGTTCGAGGATGAAGGGCGGAACCTGTGGCATGGACAGGAACGTCGCCGCCCGGATCGCGCGATAACGGCGCATCAGCGTGGCCGGGGGCTGGCCAAAAAAGCGCACGATCAGCCGCTGTGCCTGCCGCTGCGAAAAGGGCAGGCGCGCATAGAGATCCTCCACCCGCGGTGACCAGCTTTCCCCCAGCCACTGAAATGTCGTGCGCAGCAAGGCCGTGTGCCGTTCCGACAGCGGCGTTATCCCCGCCCGCACTGCATCAGCCAGCCCCTCTGCCAGGGCCGCATCGGAAATCTGCCCTTCGCGCCGCAGCGCCAGCAACTGATCCAGCCGCCGCGCCATGTCTTCGGGCAGACACGCATCGGGGGCAAGCTGGCAGCTATGGCATTCATCCACCGACCGGCCCGCCAGCGCAGCCCAGCCCTGCGCGGTGAATGACACCCCCACCCCATGCACAGGCCCATAGGCGACAAAGGGCGAGGCCTTCATCTGCGGCGCGAGGAAAAATATATCGCCAACCTCTCCAACAGGCGGGTTGGGCAGGTCGATCTCGGTTGAGCCTGTGACGAAAATCGCCAGCTGTGCGGAATAGGCAGGCAGCGATTCCACCAGCATCTCCCGCTCGGTCCCGAACAGGTAAAGGGCATTCACATAGGGCTGCAGATCCGCCGGAGCAGGCAGAAAGCTGAAAGTGTATGGCGACGGCGCGACTGTCACGTTCTGAATGAATGGCCCGCTGGCCAACCCCCTGTTTGTGCGCGCTATGGGGCAGCATCGCCATATTAGGCAACAGGCAAGTACGCAAAATTCCCGAGAAGTGTGGCAATTAGGCCAGTCGGGAAGCGGGCGGGCGGTCAGGCGAGGCACGAAAAAAAGGGGCGGCTTCCATCGCTGAAAACCGCCCTCTGAAGTTGAGGAACTCGTTGCATCGCTGCCTCGAGCCCTTCGGGTCGCAAAGCCTTGCTACGCCAAAGGGTTGATTCAGGATTGTATGGATTCGACATAGGTGACCGGATTTCATGGCCAAACCTGTCATCTTTGTGAAAAATACCCGGCAAATCCGGGCTATTGGGTCTGCCTTCGCTGCTCGACAGCACGCCGGACGCTTGCCATAGGCGGTGCATGCTGTTCGATATTATCCGCCCCGCGATATTTGCCTTCCAGCCGGAAGACGCCCATCGGCTGAGCCTGTCTGCCCTGCGCATGATGCCAAAGAGCAAGCTGCCCGTGCCGGGAAAGCTGGCGGTGGATGTGGCCGGGATCACCTTCCCCAATCCGCTGGGCATGGCCGCTGGCTATGACAAGGATGGCGAAGTGCCCGATGCGCTGCTGGGGCTGGGCTTTGGCTTTGCCGAGGTTGGCTCGATCACGCCCCTGCCGCAGCCGGGCAATCCGAAACCGCGCCTGTTCCGCCTCAGCGAAGACCGCGCCGTGATCAACCGCATGGGGTTCAACAATGGCGGCGCAGAAGCGGCAGCGAAAAGGCTGGCAGCACGGCGGCACAATCCCGGAATTGTCGGGATCAATATCGGCGCGAACAAGGACGCCGCTGACCGGGTGGCCGATTATTCCACCATGACGCGGATCATGGCCCCGCTCGCAACTTATCTGGCGGTCAATATTTCCAGCCCCAACACGCCGGGCCTGCGCGCGCTGCAGGATGAGGCCGCGCTGACCGGGCTACTCGATGGCGTGCTGGAAGCGCGTGCGGCGGTGATTCACGACAATCCGCCTCCGGTCTTCCTCAAGGTCGCGCCCGATCTGACGCCTGCCGATGTCGATGCAATTGCCCGCATTGCAATGGACAAGCAGCTGGGCGCGCTGATTATCTCCAACACCACGATTGAACGCCCCGCGCTGAAATCGCGCCATGCGGGCGAGACGGGCGGGCTATCGGGCGCGCCGTTAAAAGCCATGGCGCTGGAGCGGCTGCGCGATTTCCGCAAGGCCACAGGCGGGGCCATCCCGCTGATCGGCGTGGGCGGCATCGCTACAGCCGAAGACGCGTGGCAACGTATCCGCGCCGGGGCGAGCCTCGTCCAGCTATACAGCGCGATGGTCTATGAAGGGCCGGGGATCGCCAAATGCATCACCAGCGGGCTGGAAAAGCTGATGGTGCGCGACGGGTTTGCGAGCGTAGCCGAGGCGGTGGGTAGTGAGATTTAGGGTCTGACCTCTTCTCCGACCGTGTATTTGGGAAGCTCAACAAGTGCTTGCTCAAAGGCTTCTCTTATTTGTGTCTGCGTAAATCCGAAATCCCATAACTCTGTCATCAAATGACATATTGCCTGAGGCAAGACTGGAATGTTCTCCCACGGGTTGGTGCGATGCAAGGTGCGCAAGGCCCCAGCATACAGATGAGTGGCGGCCAATCCGCTATTCTGCCATTCGTCTTCTGGATTTTGAGTGATATTGTCAGTCATTATCTCTCCCCCACCAGCACCACGCCTTCGCGCCTTGGGTCGTAGCCGCCATCGACCGCACCATCGCGGATCAGCACGGCGTGGACGCCCGAATCCTCGCCTTGCCCCGGCACCAGTGTCATGCCGCGTTCGGCGAGTCCCTCGACAATCGCGGGATCGAAATCGCTCACTTCCGCGCCGATCACATTGCCGCGTGCGATCAGATTGGGCTGCGCCAGCGCGTCCTGCATCGGCATGCCCCAATCGACCGCCGCGACCAGTGACTTGCCGACATAGGCGAGGATCGAATTGCCCCCGGCAGAACCAACCGCCCCGGCAAATTTCCCGTCGCTATCCAGCATGATGAGCGGAACCATGGAAGAACGCGGGCGCTTGCCCGGCGCGACCGCATTGGGGGCGGCGCTGCCATCTGCCTGCAGCGGGTTGAAGGAGAAATCGGTCAGCTGGTTATTGAGGAAGAAGCCATCGACCATCCGCCCGCTGCCGAAAATGGATTCGACCGTGGTGGTCATCGACACGACATTGCCCCAGCGATCGCGGACGATGAAATGCGAGGTTCCGGCGGGCTCCAGCGTCTTGTCCGCCACCGGACGGGCCACGCCTTCGGGCACACCCGCCGCCACGTTGGCCGCGGCGCGCGGTCCGATCAATGCGGCGCGCTGATCGAGATAGGCGGGATCGAGCAAGCCTTTGATCGGCACATGCACGAAATCGCCATCGCCGAAATAGGCGTCGCGGTCAGCATACATCAGCCGGCTGGCCTCTGCGAAGAGATACCAGGCCTGCGGATCATCCGGGCCACGTTCGGCAATGTCGGTCCGCTCCAACAATGCGAGCAGTTGCAGGAAGGCCGCCCCGCTCGATGGCGGCGGGGGCACGCAGACCTTGTAATCATGCCATGGGCCACAAACCGGATCGCGCTTCACCGGCCTGTAGGCCGCCAAATCCGCCATGGTCATGGTTCCGCCATAGGGCGCTTCCCGCGTGCGCTGGACGATCTTAGCCGCTGTGCTGCCGCGATAGAGCGCATCCGGCCCCTGCTCCGCCAACCGGGTGAGGAAATCCGCATAGGCCGCGTTTTTCAGCACATCACCGGCCTGTTTGCGGCTGCCATCGGGATTGCTGAAATAGGCCATCGCATCGGGCGTTGAGAGCTGCGGGAAGTCCATCTGCAGGAAGCGCCCCAGCCGCGGCGAGATGGTGAAGCCATCCTGCGCCGTGGTGATCGCGCTGCCGAACAGGCTGTTCCACGGCAATTTGCCATGCTCCCCCTGCGCCATGGCCAGTGCCGCCACGGCTCCTGGCACGCCGGTGGCGCGGCCACTGACTACCGCAGTGCGGAAACCGAGCGGCTGGCCTGCATTGTCGAGGAACATCGTCCGGCTGGCCTGCGCCGGGGCGGTTTCGCGCCCGTCATAGATCATCACTTCGCCGCTGGCCGCATCATAATAGGTGATGAAGGTCCCGCCCCCGACGCCCGAGCTTTGCGGCTCCACCAGCGAAAGCATCGCCTGCACCGCCACCGCCGCATCGCTGGCGCTGCCGCCGCGTTCCAGCACTTCCATCCCGGCCTGCGCCGCCAGCGGATTGGCCGCGATCACAAAGGGCAGGACTGTCTCCTGCGCGGACGGGGCGCTGGCAATATCGGGCGCCGGGCCGGAATCAGTGGCGCATGCAGCAAGGGCAAAGACGGGCAGGAGCGGAGCAAACAGGCGAGCAAGTTTCATACGCCACCCTTAAATCCGCCCTATCCCGCTGGCAACGCAGCAAGCCACTTGCTTGCCGCCATGGAACGGGCAAACTAGGAAGCGTAAAGCGATAATGTGGCGCAAATGCCCGCCTGGAGTGGAGTGACTCGTGGATCTGTCTGATCTCGATACAGCGAACAATCTCGTCGAACTGTTCCTTTCGCGGGCCGATGCCAAGGGCGACGCGCCGTTTCTGGGCGCAAAGCGCGATGGCACATGGCGCACGATCAGCTGGCGCGAAGCGGCGGAAACGGTTTGCCTGCTGGCTGAAAATCTGCGCCGGATCGGGTTGAGCGATGGTGACCGCGTGGTGCTGGTCAGCGAAAATCGCCCGGAATGGTGCCTGGCAGATCTCGCCATCATGGCCGCAGGTTGCATCACCGTGCCGGCCTATACGACCAATACGGAACGCGACCACGCGCATATTCTGGACAATAGCAGTGCCTATGCGGTGATTGTCTCAAACGAGAAATTGCTGAAACCGCTCCATCCGGCGCTGCAATCCACAGGGACCGCGCGGCACGTCATCGGCATTGAAGATCTGCACCGCCACCAGTCGGGCACGTTCGATTATCATGGCTGGGAAGCGATGACCGCTGGCGATGCCGCGGCAGCGCGCAAGGCAGTGGAAGCCCGGATCGCCGCGATCAAGCGCGATGATACGGCCTGCATCATCTATACCAGCGGCACAGGCGGGGCACCGCGCGGCGTGTTGCAGCATCACGGCGCTATATTGTGCAATGTCGCCGGGGCAGCCGAGATCTTGAGCGAGGATTTCGGGCTGGGGGAAGAACGCTTCCTCTCCTTCCTGCCGCTCAGCCATGCCTATGAACATACGGGCGGGCAATATCTGCCCATCGGGGTAGGCGCGGAAATCTATTATTCGGAAGGGCTGGAAAAGCTCGCCAGCAATATCGAGGAAGTGCGCCCGACCATCATGGTCGTCGTCCCGCGCCTGTTCGAGGTCTTGCGCACGCGCATCATGAAGCAGGTGGAGAAGCAGGGCCGCATCCCGAACTACATGATGGACCGCGCACTGACGATTGCCGGGCGCACGAAGAACGGCAAGCCGCGCCTGCGCGACCGGCCGATGAATGCGGTGATCGAGCGCACCCTGCGCCCGAAGATTCGTCAGCGTTTTGGCGGCCGGATCAAGGCGATGGTGTCAGGCGGCGCGCCGCTCAACCCCGATGTCGGCAATTTCTTCGAAGCGATGGGGCTGACCATGCTGCAGGGCTATGGCCAGACCGAGGCCGGTCCGGTGATCAGCTGCAACCGGCCCAAGACCGGGCTGAAGATGGACACGGTCGGCCCGCCCATGCGCGGGGTGGAGATCAAGGTCGCGGATGACGGCGAATTGCTGGTGCGCGGCGAACTGGTGATGAAAGGCTATTGGCAAAACCGCGCAGAGACGGAGCGAACGCTGATTGATGGCTGGCTCCATACTGGCGATATCGGCCATCTGGACGATGCCGGGCGGATCGTCATCACCGACCGCAAGAAGGACATGATCGTCAATGACAAGGGTGACAATGTCGCCCCGCAAAAGATCGAAGGGATGCTGACGCTGCAGCCCGAGATCGCGCAGGCGATGGTGGCGGGGGACAAGCGGCCCTATATTGTCGGGCTGATCGTACCCGATGCCGAATGGGCGCTGGAATGGGCGCGGGCGAATGACGAAAAATTCGATCTGGCCGCGCTGCAGAACCTGCCCGCCTTCCGCAGTGCGGTGCGCGCCGCGATTGACCGGGTGAATCAGGACCTTTCCGTGATCGAAAAAGTCCGCCAGTTCGCCTTTGCCGATGAAGCCTTCTCCATCGACAATCACGAAATGACGCCGAGCCTGAAAATTCGCCGCCACAAGATCCGCGAGCGCTATCAGGAACGGCTGGACGGGTTGTATCGGGGGTAATGCCTCCGCGACGCTCAATGCATCGCGATGAATTCGCGCACGTTCGGATCGTTCTGCAGACGGATTGCAGCGGCCAGATGGCGCAGGACTTTGCGCATCATTACGCCGCCTCTTTCTCGATAAATTCGGGATAGAAGCTCGGGGCGCGGTCGCTCCAGCCGGGGGC
>JAGREF010000012.1 GCA_020446665.1 Sphingomonadaceae bacterium | reverse complement strand
CGGTATAGCCCATCGCCGCCTTGATCCCGCCCACCAGCTGGTGAACGACATTGGCTGCCGGCCCCTTGAATGGCACCTGCCCTTCAATCCCTTCGGGCACCAGCTTCTGTGCGGAGACATCCTGCTGGAAATACCGATCCGCACTGCCGCGCGCCATCGCGCCTACGCTGCCCATGCCGCGATAGCTCTTGTAGCTGCGGCCCTGATAGAGGAAGGTTTCGCCCGGCGCCTCTTCCGTGCCGGCCAGCATGGAACCGATCATCACCGTCGATGCCCCGGCGGCCAGCGCCTTGGCCGCGTCACCACTGGTGCGCAGGCCCCCATCGGCGATCACCGGCACACCAGACTTGGCCGCTTCCGCCGCGCTTTCCATCACTGCCGTCAGCTGCGGCACACCTACGCCGGCGACCACGCGTGTGGTGCAGATCGAACCCGGCCCAATGCCAACTTTCACAGCATCAGCCCCGGCATCAATCAGCGCACGGGTCGCTTCGGGTGTGGCGACATTGCCAGCGATGATCTGCACTGTGCTGGACAGCTTCTTCGCCGCTTCGACAGAGCGGGCGACATCCTTGTTATGGCCGTGGGCAGTGTCGATCACTACCACATCCACTTCCGCTTCGATCAGCGCCTGTGTGCGGGCATAGCCTTTCTCGCCCACAGTGCTGGCAGCGGCCACGCGCAGGCGCCCGGCGGCATCCTTGGTCGCATCGGGATAGGTGACGGCCTTCTCAATGTCCTTCACCGTGATCAGGCCGATGCACTTATAGTCTTCATCGACCACCAGCAGTTTTTCGATCCGGCGCGCATGGAGCAGGCGGCGTGCTTCTTCCTGGCTCACGCCAAGGCCGACCGTCGCCAGATTTTCATGCGTCATCAGCTCGCGCACAGGCTGCATCGGATTATCCGCAAAGCGCACGTCGCGATTGGTCAGGATGCCAGCCAGCTTGCCATCGCGAGCAGTTACCGGAATCCCCGAAATGCGGTTCAGCTTCATCAAGGCCTGCGCTTCACCCAATGTGGCATCCGGGCCGATAGTGATGGGATTGACCACCATCCCGCTTTCAAACCGCTTCACTGCGCGGACAGCAGCGCATTGTTCTTCCACCTCCAGATTGCGGTGAAGCACGCCAATCCCGCCCAATTGCGCCATGACGATCGCCATATCCGCTTCCGTCACCGTATCCATTGCGGCGGAAAGGATCGGGATATTCAATGAGATATCGCGCGTCAGCTGCGTGCGTGTATCCGCCATGGAAGGCAGGATATCGCTTTCGGCCGGACGCAGAAGGACGTCGTCAAAGGTAAGGCCGAGGGGGATATCCATGGTTGCCACTTTCATACTGGATGCGGAGATTCGTGGCGGCCCATGTAACGACACATTGTTGCGTGTGCTAGTGGGCGGGCACGAATTATCCGCCAGCCTCCATGATAGGTGGAGCTACAGGCTCCGGCGCTGCGGGCGCAGGCCACAGCGCAAGGCTGGCAAAATGACGCACCAGCGCGAGGTGGAGCAGTAAATCCTCCGCCGCGCCGCCCAGTTCGACAGCAGGCGCTTCATCCTGTGCGCGGTGGTAGCGATCGCGGGTAAAGCGCGCCAGCTGGCCGGGGTCGGCAAAGGCGCTTGATACCACCACGGCCGGGACATCGCGCTGCAGCAGCGCCCATCCATCCTGCCGCCGGACATAGTTGGAAGCATCCGCTGCCTCCACCAGCTTGCGCCCCGATTGCCCGATCACGGCATCAATCCCCGGATCGAGCCGGGTCATGCCACGCCCCAGCATGGAGACAGGCGTCCCACGCCTTGCAACGGCGATAGAGTCGATGTTGAAAGCAGCCACGATCGTATCGAGCGGGATCGGCGGCTCTTGCGTGAAGGCACGCGCACCCAACAGACCCCATTCCTCCCCCGTCGTGGCGACGAAATAGACATCCCGATCCATTTGCGCACCCTTACCGAGCAGCTTGGCCAGCTCTGTAACCAGCGCGAGCCCGCTGGCATTGTCGACTGCACCATTGCACAGCCGGTCAGCATCGGGTCCTTCGCCACATGCGCCAAAATGGTCCCAATGGGCCATCACCACCACGGCTCCGGCATCCGGAACCTTGCCGGGCAGTCGGGCAATCAGATTGTGCGTATCGACATTTGCCAGCGTGGAGATCGCCTCAAGCCGGGCAGTCACGCGGATCGGTTCAGGCTTGCTATCCTGTTCAGCCAACAGTCGGCCCAGCAATGGCTCACCCAGCAGGGCCTGCGCAGTAGCCAATGACATATAGCCATCCATGGCCTCGCCACTGCCTTCGCTGCTTAAGAGGTACTGCCCGCCGCGCCGCTGGCTGAGCATTGCCGAAAGCTCAGCATCGTCAGTGACAATCGCCAGCACTGCCGCAGCGCCATTTTCCAGCAAGGCAACACGGCGCTCGCGCGCATCGTTATTGTCCCACACCATCACTGCAACCCGGCCAGCCAATTCAGACCGATCCAGATCAGTCCCGTGACGACCGACGTAAAGCAGAGGCGCCTGTTCCACGAGCGTCCGGCGGCCAGAGGTAAAGATCGTCACTGCGCCTTCTGGCAGGTCAATCAGCTTGCGCCCGCGATAGAACTCTGCCTTGCTGCTGGCAGGTGTACTGAGCGAAAGGTCCACCGGCGCAAACCAGGGGTTCGCTGGATCATTGGTTCCGCTTTCGAGACCTGCCGCCTGCCATTCCCGCGCGAGATAACGCAAGGTCTTGGCTTCGCCATCGGTACCGGGGCGGCGACCGCCATATTCATCGCTAGCAAGCACGCCGATATGCCCGGCCAGAGCCGTTTCAAGCTGGTCAAGCGTAGGCTGGCCCGGCACACCACGCATCGCGCCGGGGGCACAGCCACCGAGCATTGCGAGCGCGCCTGCAAGAGCCAGCCAGTTTCTCATGCTATCCTCATTCCCGCTTCATCAGGCACCTATTGCGCTGTCCATCCTCCGTCCATCGAGAAATTGGCGCCTGTCACATTCTGCGCCGCTTCGCTGCACAGGAACAGCGCCATTGCGCCAATCTCTTCCGGCTGGCTGAAACGCTTGGTCGGCTGGCGCTCAAGGATCACTTCCTTGATTACATCCTCGCGGCTCATATTGCGCGCGGCCATCGTATCGGGGATCTGGTTTTCAACCAGCGGAGTCCAGACATAGCCCGGACTGATGCAATTGGCGGTCACGCCGCTTTCTGCCAGTTCCAGCGCAAGTGTCTTCACCAGCCCCGTCAGCCCGTGCTTGGCCGCGACATAGGCTGCCTTGAACGGCGAAGCCGTCAGCGAATGCGCGCTGGCCGTACAGATGATCCGGCCCCAGCCCTGCCCCTTCATATGCGGCACTGCCATCCGCGCCGTATGGAAGGCGCTGCTCAGGTTGAGCGCGATGATCGCGTCCCACTTGTCCGGCGGAAAGTCCTCAATCGGGGCGACATGCTGCATTCCGGCATTGTTGACGAGGATGTCCACCGGCCCGGCTGCTTCCATCAACTCCTCGCATCCCTCGCGGCGAGTCAGGTCAGCTCCGATGTGCATCGCGTCCAATTCGGTGCACAGGCTCGCAATCTCATCCGCATCGCCAAAGCCGTTCAGGATCACTTCCGCGCCCTCCCCCTTCAGGGCGCGGGCAATGGCGAGGCCAATGCCTGAGGTTGAGCCGGTTACGAGGGCGCGCTTGCCGGAAAGGAACATGCGAACAGAGACTCCAAAAACGTGTGTTGACAGGAAGATGGCGAGAGTGGGCTTGGCCCGCAAGGCTTTCGCTGGCATCCTGCGCACTTTCCTGCCCGGTGTGGCAATTGAGAGGAGTTCTTGCCCCATGCGGCTCAACCGGTTCGATACATCGCGCATCCGTGTGCGCCAGGGCAATGGCGGCGGCGGAGGAGGCTTCCCCGGCGGAGGCGGGGGCAAGGTCGGCTGCGGCGGCATCGTGCTGGTGCTGATCGCAGTGCTGGTCTTTGGCGCGGACCCGGCGGACATGCTGGGCCAGATGGAAGGCATGCAGGGCGCGCCGACGCAGCAGCAGCAAATGCCCGGCAGGATGAGCAGGGAGCAGCTCTGCACGCAAAACGCCTATGCCACCGAAGCCTGCAACGCGCTCACTTCGCTCAATGACACATGGGAGCCGCTCTTTGCCGAGGCGCGGATCCAGTATGAGCAGCCCGAGCTCGCTTTCTATTCGGGCGGGGTGAAAACGCGGGGTTGCGGCTCTGCCTCCAGCGCGGCTGGCCCGTTCTACTGCCCGGCCGATATGGGCATCTATATCGACACGGCCTTTTACGACCAGATGGCCCGCCAGCTGGGCGTGCGGGGGGACTTTGCCCGCTATTACGTGATGGCCCATGAATATGGCCACCATATCCAGAACATGCTCGGCCTCGCCAGCCAGGTTCGCAGCGCCCAACAGCAGAACCCGCGCGCCGCCAACCAGTTGCAGGTCCGCATGGAGCTGCAGGCCGATTGCTACGCCGGCGTCTGGGCCGGGCGCAACCGCAACCTCATCGAGCCGGGCGACTTCGAGGAAGGCATGAACGCCGCCAGCGCCATTGGCGACGACACGCTGCAGCGCAATTCCGGCCAGCGCGTGAACCCGGAAGGCTTCACCCATGGCTCCAGCGCCGAACGCATGCGCTGGCTGCGCATCGGCATGGAGACCGCGGACGAGGACAAGTGCGACACCTTTGCCGATTTGCGGCGGTAGCGAGGCCGGCACGACAAGCGTTCTGCCGCTGCTGGTGTGGATGGTGTGGATGGTGTGGATGGTGTGGATGGTGTGGATGGTGTGAAGGAGGAAGCTCCTCCCCGTTTTGCCTGCAAGGCCAAATGGGGAGGTGGCGCGCAGCGTAGCTGCGTGACGGAGGGGTATGGAACCTGGCCTTCGACAGGCTCAGGCTGAGCGGGCTTAGCGCCAAACCCCCCTCCACCCCGAGGCCTGCGGCCTCGCCGTCCCGCTGTTCCTGAGGAACACCTGCGGTTCCCCCATTCGTGCTGCGCACCAACGGGGAGGACCTTCATTCCCCCATCCCCTCCTCGAACCAGTCGGGCATTACCAGCCACCATTCCTCCACCCCGTCTTCAAAGGCGAGCAATTGCGCCCATTCGATATCGCCGGAATCGCGGATATCGGGCATGATCTCATGCGGCTTGCGGGCATGGCGCGGGCGCGCGGCATACATGCGCTCCAGCCGGTTGCCGAGCCACATGCAATCCCTCGGCCCCAGCACCGCATCGGGATCGTCGCAAGGCCCGCCACAATGCGGGCATGGCTCGAAGGGCCCAATATCGGCGGCGCTATCAGGCGCAGTCTCCGACGGAGCCGCCTGCCCCCCTTCCCCGCTTTCCCGCGCGCGGGCGCTGTCACACTTGTCACATAGTCCTGAGGGAGAAAGGCAGGGCGCAGCTTCGGCGGGGCCATTCGCAGCGTCCGGCCCGGCGTCTCCCGCTTCCCCACCGCCCCCAGCCTGCGCCTGCGCGGGCACAGGCACGGGCAGCGCCTCCCCGCATTGCTCGCAGACCGGCGCCGGGTCGTCGATCCCGGCGGCAAAGCGTTCCAGCGCGCCTTCGTAATCCTCGGCAAAGGCACGGGTGCGCGCATCCTCGGTCAGCCGGTCGAGCCGCGCGAGATGGGCCAGCAACAGCCGCGCATCATAGCGGCGACGGGTGGCGACGACCTCGCCATGATACATCACGTCTTCCTCCACCCCGTCGAGCGCGCGGGTGGCCAGCACATCCTCCGACAGCGCCCGCGCAGAAAGCAGCGCCGCATCCCACGCCCGGCGAAAGGCCGGATTGGCCCGCCGCTCGCGATAGGCCGTGCGGTAGGAAATGCCGATATGCCCCGCCGCCCGCCGCACCGCCCCGCAAGCCGCCAGCGCATGGAGAAACTCCACCTGGCGCGGCCGGGTGAAGCTACCATCAGGCGCGGCAGAGGAGGTGGGAGGGAGGGCCTCGGCGAGAGTGGGGAGTGGCGTCAGCGCATTCATGCGGCAGCTCCCACGCTGGCGTCTGGCGAAAGCCCGGCGCACGACCAGTGCGCCGCAAGGCCGACCGGCCGCCCGAGCTTATGCGAGGAAGCCAAGAGGCGCGGATGCGCCTCGCCCGGCGATTGAGGGGCTAAACAAACAAACTTCATGGTCCGGTCTCGCTCTACGAAAATGGACCAATCCATGTATACACAAGAGGGCATGTAGGAAAGTTGGGGCAAGAAATGGCAGAACTGTCAGAACTGCAAGAATGTGTACAACGATATTGCGCCCGCTATCACATCATGACGTTCCCGATCAGCAGGCTTTATGACCTCGAAGCCGAGTGGGACAGCACCTCCTTCCCTTACGCCGGGCGCAAGGGTTGCTATGCCTATTTCGACGAGAGCGAGCAGCTCATTTATATTGGCAAGGCGTCCTGCAACAGTACGATTGGCATCCGCGCAAGCACGTATCACCGAATGGAAAATGGCAAACTGATCGCCACAGGCGGCAGCCACTGGCCGAAGGCAGCCAAATGGCTCGTCACCATCCCGGTGCACGAGGCGCATCAAGCGCCATCGCTGGAGGAATTCCTGATTGAAGTCCTTGCTCCGCCTGCGAATGTCACGGGGCGGACGAAAATTTAGCAGGCTGTGCCCGGAGTACTCGAGCTGCCCTGCCCCCGCGAAAGCGAGTGTACGAAGGTTTCGCTTTCTTGTTTCACGCAGAGGCCGCAGAGGAAAGAAGAGACGCGGAGGGGCCGTGCCGGTCGCGAATGCCGCACCACTCCAATCCCGTCACCCCGGACTTGATCCGGGGTCCCGCTTTTCTTGTGGTTGGCTCGCCATCTGCGATGATGGGCCAAGGTGTGATGCCGAGCTGGTTTGGATCACACGAAGCCTGTCCTGAGCCTGTCGAAGGGGCACGAAGACACGAAGGGGGCGGAAGAGGCAACGGCGGCGATAAAATGCGGGCCCTCAGAATTTCAGGGGTGTTGGGAAAGATTAAACTGTCAGAGTGAATCCAAGACAGCTGCCGAATCTCGCACTGAAGTTGTGCATTCGCGATCCTTCTCGAGCGCCTCCTTCAACCACATCGAACTCTGGTGGTTTCTCCGGCGATCAATGGCTTCCTGATAGGTTATGAAAATTTCCACAAGCCATTCACCAGATAGCTCCGAATCCATAACCACATCCTCCTGTGTTTCTCCCGGACAAACGCTAAACGTGCTTGACAGCATACACAATCAAAGATTGAACTTTATCCGGTAGGTGTAACAAGAAGGCTTCATTGCAAATGTCAGAACAAGAAAGAGAAGTCTTTACCGCTCTGATCGCGCCAATTGGAATCGACATGGATCTCGTCACACGAGTTCTGTCCGAGAAAGCTGATCAAATTTCTTACAAACCAAATATTATAAAACTCACTGATTTCTTAAAGGCATTTGGCCGTGTGGGTGATGATTTCGATAATGAGGTCGATAGATATAAAGCCTTTATAAAGGCTGGAGACAAATTATGTGAGGACGCAGAACGAGGAGACATTCTTGCTTTGTTAGGCGTAACAAGCCTTCTTCGGGGCACTGAAGATGAGCGCCTGAATATGGCGCAAGAACGCCGACTTAATGTATTCCGACAGATCAAGCGCCTAGAAGAGTACAGAACGCTGGATCGCATTTACGGAAGGAATATTATTTTCCTTGGATGTTATGCTCCAAAGCAATCGCGGGTAAATTACTTAATCGATCGCATGCGTGTGAGTGACAGAAAATCAACTCAAGGCAGTCTCGAGTCACAAGCTTTAGACATAATTTCCACTGACGAAGATGAGACTAATGCCGATTTTGGACAAAAAATCATTGATTGTTATCCGAAATCCGATTTCGTTCTGGACTGTACCTCGCTGAAAACTTTAGAAAGTTCTGTTGAACGATTTTTTCATATTTTCTTCGGAGACCCATTTGTCTCTCCGTCGAAGGACGAATATTGCTCATACATCGCGAACGCCGCCGCCTATCGATCTCTTGATCTATCCCGGCAAGTTGGGGCCGCAATCTTCTCGGACGAAGGTGAGGTCATTTCAATGGGGTGTAATGAAGTGCCAGCCCCCGGGGGAGGAACTTATTGGGAGCATCATGAACATGATGCTCGTGACTTTGTTCTCGGCTATGACTCCAATCACCGCGTGAAGGAGGATTTGGCGCGTGATGCGCTGGACAACCTTAAGGCTGATGGGTGGCTCAAACCAAGTTTGGCGAAACTGCCATTAAAGGCATTGAGCGAGCAAGCATTGCAAGACGCTGATAGCTCTTCAGGAAAGAAGCGGGGGCCTCTAAACCACTCAATGCTTTCAGATATTATCGAATACGGCCGAATGGTTCATGCAGAGATGAATGCTATTACTGATGCCGCTAGATTTAACAGATCAACAAAAGACACTACACTTTATTGTACTACAATGCCGTGTCATATGTGCACAAAGTTGGTTATTGCTTCAGGAATAACAAGAGTTGTTTACGTGCAACCTTACGTGAAAAGCCTCTCAGCTGAACTTTATAAAGACTCCGTCGTCTTTGATGGTGAAAATGGCGACCGGCGGGTAAATTTCACAAGTCTTAAGGGTGTGACACCATTGGGTTTCAAGCGCGCATTCGCACGATCAACGAAACGGAAAAATGCTGATGGATCCGCTCTCAAATGGATAAAAAGAAGTGCAAAACCGACATTCTTGACCACAATTCCATATTACGTTCACTCTGAACTAGGACAGTTATCTGAGCTGGCACAATCTCCGGTGAAAGAGATAAGTGACGCATTCAAAAAGGCTAAGGCAAAGTCGGCCTAACCCCTCTGCGTCTCTGCGTGAAACACCCCTCCCCCTGAAGGGGGAGGATGGGAGGGGGTGTGCCGGGCCGCTGGCCTTCGCCACGGGGGCAGCGTCGTACACCCGCCCCTCGATCCCCTCCCTCAAGGGCGGGGAGGATTGGGGTTTGCGCTGGGATGTGGTTGCTGAGGTCTTTCTTGAGGCACGTACCCCTCCACCAGCCTGCGGCTGGTCCCCCTCCCCGTTTCGGGGAGGAATAGCCGCTTTACCCCTCCACCACCCGCTTCGCGGGCGGTCCCTCCTTCGACAGGCTCAGGACAGGCCTCCCCCGGTGGGGGAGGAACAGGCGAGGTCAGTTCACCACTTTCCGCCGATATCGCTGATCGCTTTCAACAGGGCCTTTTTCGATTCCGTGCGGTTCTGACCTGCATTGCGCGGCGGGTCGGGCAGGCCGAGTTCCGCCTTGCGCGCGGCGATGCGGCGGCTGAATTCGCGCATATCAAGGCGCCGACCGGTCCAGTCGTCATTCGCTTTCGAGGATTTCGATGCCATAATCACCGCCGGTTTCCTGTCTGATGCGTCGTGCAAGATAGTCCCTATCAAGCGAAGAATGAAGGGCGAATAAAGCGCGCGCCTGTGCCAGCCGGTCGGGCGCGGTGCGGGAAGCATACTGGCCCATCCGGTCAGCTATCAGGTCTTCGACCGAAATCAGGACGATCGAACCAGCGCCGGTATTCTCCACCAGTACCAGCGTGGCCGGATCGAATGCCCCGTCCATCGGTGTTTCGGCCACAACTTCGAAGCCGAGTTTCAGCTGCGGATGAACCCAGCCCTTGGTCAATTGCCCCGCCCCGGCGGGCTTCACGAAACCGAGCTTGACCATCTCTTCTTCCAGCTCCGGCTGGCGAAAGGTGCAAAGGTCGAAATCCCCGGTGTTAATCGCACTTTCGGAATAGAACTCCGCCGCCGCTCCGCCAACGAGGATGGGGCGACGAAGGCCGCGAGCCACCATGGCTTCGCTGACCTGTGCCAGCAGGCGCAGCGCCGCCTCGAACTCGGGGCGGTAGGCGCTCACCCGGCGGCTCCCTTCTGCCCCGCCAGCATCCCCTTCAGATACTGCCCCGTATAGCTGCGCGGCTCCTTCGCAACCTCTTCCGGCGTGCCCTGCGCGACGATCTCCCCGCCGCGCACGCCGCCATCGGGGCCGAGGTCGAGGATCCAGTCGCCCTCGGCGATCAGGTCCAGCTCGTGTTCCATCACCACCACGCTGTGGCCGCCATCCACCAGGCGCGGCAGCACGTGCATCAGCCTTTCCACGCCCCGCCTGTGCACGCCCC
>JAGREF010000223.1 GCA_020446665.1 Sphingomonadaceae bacterium | reverse complement strand
ATCAGCACGTTGGCGTCCACCGCCGCACCGATGGTGAGCACGAAACCGGCAATGCCCGGCAGGGTCAGCGTGGTATTCATCACCGCCATGATGCCCAGCAGCATCAGCACGTTGAGCACCAGCGCCGCCGTGGCGTAAACGCCGAAGCGGCCATAGCTGACAATCATCAGCGCGATCACCGCAACCGAGCCGATCATCATGGCGATCAGGCCCTTCTTGATCGAATCCGCACCAAGGTCCGGCCCGACGGTACGCTCTTCCACAACGGTCAGATCCACCGGCAGCGCACCTGAACGCAGTGAAATCGCCAGTGCATTGGCGCTTTCCACGGTAAAGCTGCCGGAAATCTGCGCGCTGCCACCCCGGATCGGTTCGTTGATATTGGGGGCAGAGAGCACTTCGCCATCGAGAATGATAGCGAAGGGCTTGTTGACATTTTCCGTCGTCAGCTTGGCAAATTTGGCCGCGCCTTGCTGGTCAAACTGGATAGAAACAACCGGCTCATTGCTGCGCTGCGTGTCGAAACTTTGCTGCGCGTTCACCAGGCTATCGCCCTGAATGCCGCCCAGTCGCCGCACGGCGATGGAGGTGCCTTCATACGGTGTCCCGGCAGCATAAGGGAAAATCTCTGATCCGGGGGGCGCGATGCCTTGTTCCAGATCGGAAGGCAGCGCGGTCTGATCCACCAGTTTGAATTCCAGCTTGGCCGTCTGCCCCAGAAGATCCTTCAACTGGTCAGGGTCCTGCAACCCCGGAACCTGCACCACGATGCGCGTGTCGCCTTGCCGGATGATAGTCGGCTCGCGCGTGCCCAGTTCGTCGATACGTTTGCGGACAACTTCGGTGGCGCTGTCCATCGCCTGTGTCACAGCATTATCGAGGCCTGCCTGAGTGGGCGTAAGGATGAAGCGGGTTTCATCCACCACTTCCATATCCCATTCCCGCACCAGCCCCGTGCCATTCATGGCGGGCAGCAAGGCTTCGCGCGCACGATCCACATCGGCTGCGCTTTCGACCATGAAGCTCAAGCGGCCATTCTTGGTCGAGACATCTCCGATGCGAATGCGCGGGTCGGCCTGACGCATCCGGCTGCGCACATCTTCTTCCATATTTTCAAGACGCTGCGCGGCAACCTGCTTGGGATTGGCTTCCAGCAGAATATGGCTGCCCCCGGCAAGGTCGAGGCCAAGATTGACCATCGGCTCCGGCAAGGCCTCGGGCCAGCGAATATTGGCGAGCGAGAAAATGGAAGGCAGCGCAGCGACAATGGCGATCAATGTGACCAGCCAGAGCCAGACCTTGCGCCAGGTGGGGAATTCAAGCATCGGGAGAGCCCCTGAAAATCCGTGGCGATTAATCGTTGGCGGCGGGGGTGCCGCCGGGCGGGATGATATCGCCAATGGTGGACTTCACTGCCTTCACCTTCACCCCCTGGGCGATTTCGATATCGGCATAATGCTCGTCAACCTTGACGACCTTGCCAACAAGGCCACCGGCAGTGACGACCTGATCGCCCTTCTTCATACCGGCAACTTTTTCGCGGTGCTGCTTCTGCTGGCGCATTTGCGGGCGAATGATCAGGAACCAGAAAATCGCGATCATGCCGACGATCGGCAGGAAGCTGACCCATGCCGGCGGTGCATCCGCACTGGCCGCTGCAGCGAGTAAATTCATCATAATGAGTGCCTGAACCTCTTGGAAAAGCGCGATATGGGGATAGCCTCAACCAGTGTTCAAGACCCTGATTGCGCGACGCTCCCCAAAATTTGGCCGCGACTAGCAGTTAACCACTGACAGAGCAATTGATTGCGCCGCGACAGCCACAGAACTTGTCCATTTCAAAAGCCGCTCACCAGCGCTTGCCAAGGGTGTTGGCACACCCTATAGGGCCGCCCTCCACTGGTATCGGGACGTGGCGCAGTCTGGTAGCGCACTATACTGGGGGTGTAGGGGTCGCTGGTTCGAATCCAGTCGTCCCGACCAGTGGAATTCCTGTCAGCTTGATTTTTTGGACGCTGCCTTGCGGGTCGCGGGCTTGCGCACTGCTGCCACCTTTTTCGCGGCCGGCTTGCGCTTTGCTGCAGGCTTTTTGGCCGGAGCTGGCTTTGGCGCGGCGCCCGCTTCTGCCGCAGCAGCCGCCATCCCTGCAGCGGCCTCCTTCATCTCTTCAAAGCTGGCGCGGATGCAGTCCATGTAGAAGGCGATATCCGGCATGATTTCGCGGCAGGAGGTGACGGAAATGGTCGATTCAAAATCCAGCCCGGTAATCGCATGGAACACGCCGGACAGATTGATGATCGGGCCATAACCAGCTGAACAGATCACCTTGGCCCCGGTGAAATAATGCCCGCCCCGTGGCGGCGGGGAATTGGAAATCACCACATTGGCGATGGCCGGTGTTTCCATGTCGAATTTTTCCGGCATGGAAAGCATTTCCCCCAGCACACGGTGGCGCAGCGGATAGGGGGTCATGGCCAGCAAATGCGCGAAGAAATCACCGCCAATCGCGGTCGCCTGCGCCTTGCCGCCCAGCGAGCTTTCCGTGATCGCGCGCAACCGCTCCAGCGGATCGGCAATATTGGTCGCCAGCGAGACCCGCATGCCCGAAACATAATTCCCGCCATCGATCGGATTGCCTTCGCGCACATTGATCGGGCAGAAGGAATAGAGCGATTTTTCAGGCAATTCCCCATGCTTGTTGAGATAGTGCCGCATGCCGCCGGCGATGATCGCCAGAATCAGATCATTCATCTTCGGCTTGCCCAGGGCGGTGCGCAGCGCCTGCATCTCCACCATTGGCAGGCTGACAAAATCCCACACACGATGGGACGTGACCGGCTGCTGAAAGCGGGTCTTGGGCGCGAGCATGCCGCGGAAACTGTCAGCCAGCTTGCCGCCCTTGGCTCCTGTCTTGGCGCTGGCGGCCAGCCCTTTGCCCATTTCCGGCAAGGCTTTGACATTATCGACCCACTGCTTGAACCCTTCCTGCAATGAACTGACTGTCCAGCCAAGCATGTCCGGTTCGCGTTCCGGCACCCAGCGCTTTTCCGGCGGGAGCGGTTCGTAATCGGGCGAATCCTGCATGAAGGTCCACATGGTCGCCCCGGCGGCAGCACCATCAAACACCGCATGGTGCATCTTCATCAGCACGGCAAAGGCATCATCCGGCACGCCTTCCAGCTCTTCCAGCCCTTCGATGATATACATTTCCCACAGCGGGCGATGCATATCCATCGGGCGGGAAATCAGGCGCGATGTCAGGATCTTGAGCTGGCGCCAGTCACGCGGCTTGGGCAGTCCGATATGGCGGACGTGAAATTCCAGATCGAAATCGGGATCGTCAATCAGGCGCGGTTCGTCCAGCCCCAGCGGGTGATAGACCAGCTTGCGCCGCAGATTGGGCGCCAGGTGCAGCCGGGTTTCGACATATTGCAGAATATCGCGATGGCGCACGAAGTGGCCGGGCGCAGTCGATGTATCACACACCATCAAGCCACCAATGCTGAGCGGCGCGTTGGGTGTTTCCAGATCAAGGAATATCGCGTCGCTCGCTGAAATCCTGCGCATGGCTGCTTCTCCCCTGTTGTGTGCTGGCCCGGACGTTACCGCAATTTTCGCAGACCGTCAGCTTTTCCTGCTGCGCCGCTTGCGCTGCCCCAGGGCCGTTTGCGCATGGGCCACATGCCCTGCCCCAACCGCTTCATAATCCACAAGGATATGCTCCAGCTTGCGGCTGATGGCTGTCTGCAGGCGGACCATTTCGACCTTGGGCCAGCATGTCCGCTCTCCCATGTCGATCAGCATGGCGATCTCGTCTGCGCTGAGCGGTGACAGCAGCTTGGCCGGCGGCCAGTAAAGCGGTGGCCGGATGATATTGATATCACCCAGATAATCCTGATTAAGCACGGATAGCGACATACTCGCCATTTCCTGCAATTTGGGCGCAAACATGGAAAGCGGCTTTTCCAACAATTGCAAATTGAGCGTGGCCCAGGTCTTGGCCGATGATCCGACTGCGCGTTTGACCGATTCAAAGGTCGATTGCGGCTGCTTCATATCGGTGGTGAACGGCGTGATCAGCGGATTTGCCTGGCTGACAATATGGTGATTCACACCATAAAGGCGCGAAAGCCGCTTGGTCGGCAGATCATGCGTGACAGAACCATCGACCCATTGCCTGTCGGGCAAATAGGGCACCCGCCGCCCGCGATGGTCCCGCGCCATCAGCGTGACCGGGGGATAGACACCCGGCACAGCGCAACTGGCCAGCACTGCCTCGCGGATGCAGACATTGGGCGAGGTGATCGCGTTGAGCAGCCGCCCGTTCTGGTGCTTTTCCGCCGGAGCGACAGAAATATTCAGATGCCGCCCGGTCAGTTCCCAGGCCTGCTGGAAAGTCAGGTCGGGCACTACACGGGCGATGGATTTGGCCACCATTTCCTGCGCTGCCTTGTCCCCCAGCCACAGCGAGGCAACACCTTCTGCCGGTTCGTGATGCTGCATGTCGTGCAGTTCGTTCACTTGCAGCAATTCAGCCAGTTCCTCGTCCGAATGGGTGCACAGCATGGCCCCCACTGCCGATCCGCCGCTGGACCCGGAAATGATCGAGGGCAGCAGCCCTTCGCCGAGCAGCGCCCGCGCCACACCGACATGAAAATAGAGGAACGATCCCGAACCGCTCAACAGCAGGGCTGAACAGCCATAACAATGCGATGCGCGGTGGAAGAAATCGAGCTTTTCCTCGAACGGAATATCATTTTCCTGCGTACCCGACAGATGATCGAGCGCGTCGACCACAGCATCGACATAATCATGAATCAGCCGCTTGGTGCCGAAACGCGCCTCGCGCCACAGCTGCTCATTGGCGATCCCGTCCATATTGCCATGGATGCCCTCATTGAGCGTGAAGAGCAGTGCGTGATCATCCCCCCGCTCGCGCAGATCGCGCAGCAGGTCCAGCCGCCGCCGGATCGAACGGTGATCAAACAGGCTGCTCGCCTCGGCCTCGCGCCAGGTCTGTTTGCCATTGCCAGCGTCCAGCGTCTGGGCGGCCTGCGCCCAATCTGCATAGCTGCGTGCCTGTTCGAGAGGCTTTTCGACATAGAGAACCGTGTTCGTCATGCACGCCCTATACAGGAATAGTTTCAAAAAACGACCTGCTTTGCGCGCCCCGCCCTCACACCTCTTATTGGTGATACAATTTTCCTACATGAACCACTTTGGTTATTCGAAGGCGACTCGCCCCTGGAGACTTTGCCATGCCCCTGATCGAAACGCTTATCGGCCCGATTGCTTCCATCATCGACAAGGTGATCCCTGACCCAGAGGCCCGGCGGAAGGCCAAGCTGGAATTGCTCGAATTGCAGGGTTCGCAAGAGCTCAAAACCATCGAGACCCGCCTTTCCGCCATCGTGGCAGAGGCCAATTCCGCAGACCCGTGGACCAGCCGCGCCCGGCCCAGCT
>JAGREF010000222.1 GCA_020446665.1 Sphingomonadaceae bacterium | reverse complement strand
CATCGCGGCTTTGCCGATGCGCTGGTGGCAGGTCTGGTCCCTCGCTACGCCGATGACAGGCTAGGCCTGGCGCGGCTGACACTGCTGCTGCCGAGCACGCGCGCGCAGCGGACGATCAGCGAAGCCTTCATCCGCTATTTCGGTGAGCATGATCTGGGCGGGATGCTGCTGCCGCGCATGGCGGTGGTGGGCGATCTTGATCTCGATGAAACCTTGGGCAGCCTGCTCGACCCGCTGGGGGCAGCCGATATTGCCCCGGCGGTCGATCCCACATGGCGCTGGCTGCGGCTGGCCGAAATCATGCGAGGGGATGAAGGGCAAGATACGCCCAAGGGCGCTGCCCTCATGCGGCTTGCCCGCGACATGGTCCGCGCGATGGACCGGCTGCTGGTGGAGGACATCGCGCCAGAGGAACTGATGGGCGACCGGGTGCTCGATATCGTTGGTGACCTGTCTGACCATTGGCAAAATAGCCTTCATCGCTTCGCCCGGACGCAGGAATTCTGGCGGTTGGAGCTGGAACAGGCGGGGCGGATCGACGCGGCGAAACGGCGAAATTTGCTGTTCGATTATGCAGCGAGGGAATGGAAAGCCAATCCGCCCGCCAGCCCGATTGTTGCTGCCGGTGTCACCAGTGCTGCCCCGGCATTGGCGCGGCTGCTGCGGGTTATCTCTGAACTGCCGCAAGGGGCGGTGGTGCTGCCCGATTTTGACCTCTCGCTGAATGATGCCGTGTGGGATGAACTGGGCCGCGCGGGTGTGGGCGAGAATGTCGATGATCCGCCCTTTGCTGCTGATGACGCGGTCACCCATCCGCAATATCATTTGAAGCTGCTGCTTAACCGCATGGGCATTGCCCGTGAGGAAGTACGCCCATGGCACCGCAAGGGGATGACGGCCGCGCGGCCTGATCGTAGCCATGCCGTCTCCAGCCTGTTTCTGCCGCCAGAAGCGAGCAAGAGCTGGGCGGGGATGGTGCCGGATTTGCGCCGCCTTGCGGGTGTGCGGGTCATGCAATGCGCCAATCCTGAAGAGGAAGCACAGGCGATTGCCTTGCTGGTGCGGCAGGCTTTGGAAGTGCCGGAAAGGCGCATTGCCGTCATCTCGCCCGACCGTGGCCTGGCCGGGCGCGTGGTGCGGCATTTGCGCCGCTGGCATATCGAAGCGGATGACACGGCGGGCCAGCCATTGTCGCAAACCACAGCCGGGCGGTCGTTCCTGCTGCTGGCGGAAGTCATGGCTGAAGAAGCCGCACCCGTTCCGCTAATGGCGTTGCTTGGTCACCCGCTGGTCCGGCGGGGGGAAGGGCGGGCTGAATGGCTCACCAATCTCCGCACGCTGGAACTCGGCCTGCGTGGCCCACGGCGCGCGACTGGCCTCGCTCCGATTGGCCATGTCGCGGCGGAGTATGAGGTCGGGGTTTGGTGGAGCGGGGTTGAGCCGCTGCTCGCACCGATCCTGCTTGCCAGCGATGCCGATTGCCCGCTGGCGACTCTGCTCGATCTCATGATTACCGCAGGCGAAAACCTCTGCGGCGAAGGCTTGTGGGAACGCGAGGATGGCCGTGCCTTGTCCGACTTTGTCGAAGACTTGCGCCTGCAGGCGCGTGAAGTGGGCACGATGCTCACCCCGCTCGACCTGCCCACTGTCTTGCGCGATGCGATGGAGACTGTGGCCGTGCGCCCGCCATGGGGCGGCCATCCGCGCGTTGCGATCTACGGTTTGCTTGAATCACGCATGAGCCGCGCTGATCTGACCATCTGTGCCGGCCTTAACGAAGGCACCTGGCCGCAGCCACCTGCGCCCGATCCGCTGCTGCCCCCGCGCGTGATGCGCGCGCTGGGTGTGCCGGGGACGGATTTCCGCATCGGCTTGTCCGCGCATGACCTTGCCGGGGCATTGGGCGCGCCGGAAGTCGTGTTGAGCCGTTCGGCACGCGACGAAGCCGGGCCTGCAATCCCCTCGCGCTTCCTGCTGCGGGTCGAGGCCTTGCTAGGCGAGAAATTGCTGGAAACGCATAGCGAGGTGGCGATAGTGGATCTGGCCCGGCGGATCGACGCTGCGCCGCGTCCGGAACACTATCCGCGGCCATCTCCCAAGCCATCGCCTGTCCAGCGCAAGGTGCGCGTCAGCGTGACCGCGCTCGACCGGCTGCGTTCTGACCCGTATCAGTTTTACGCCAATGCGATCCTGCAATTGAAGGAGCTGGACGCGCTGGATGCGGAACCCTCTGCGCCATGGCAGGGCGAACTGGCTCATGCCATCCTTGAACGCTGGCACAAGGCTGGCCACCGGCCGATCCTGACCGTGGCTGAGGAAGTGCTGCGCGAAATGGACGGCCACCCGCTGATGCGCGCCCTGTGGGAGCCGCGCCTGTTCCGGGCACTGGAATGGATCGAAGCAGAGGTGCGCTGCGCACCTGATCGCAAGCAGGCGGTGATCGAAGGCTGGGGCGAGATCACCCATCGCGGTGTGCGCGTGTTCGGCAAGGCAGACCGGATTGACCAGCTGCCCGACGGGTCCCTCGTCATCGTTGACTACAAGACTGGCGAACCACCCAGCGCCCGGCAGGCCGGGAATGGCTATGCACTGCAATTGGGCACGACCGGGCTAATGGCGGAATTGGGCGGTTTCGATGGAGTAAAGGGGCCAGCCATCGGCTTTGAGTACTGGTCTTTCCGCAAGGATGATCGCAGCCCCACCGGCTTTGGCAAGATAGTGTCGCCAGTCAAATTCGGCCGCAACAAGAGCGAAATCGAACCAACCGAATTTGTCGATCTCACACTCGAATTCCTCGACGACGCTTTCGACCGATGGATCCTCGGCGACGAAGGTTTTACGGCGCGGCTCAACCCTGATGCCAAGGTCTATAATGCTTATGACCAGTTGATGCGGCTCGATGAGTGGCAGGGGCGCGAGGAAGCGGAATGAGCGGCGAAATATTCCCTCTCTCCGATACTCAGCAACAAGCGGTAGAGCCGCGCGACAGCGTGTGGTTGTCCGCCTCTGCCGGTACGGGCAAGACCCAGGTGCTTTCGGCACGTGTGCTGCGGTTGTTGCTCGAATCGGGCACGCAGCCATCCGAATTGCTGTGCCTGACCTTCACCAAGGCTGGCGCCGCGGAGATGGCGACCCGCGTCAATGAAGTGCTTGCCCGCTGGGTGCGGATGTCGGACACTGATCTGGCGAGTGACCTGCGCAAGATTGGGGCTCCGCACGGACGGGAAACGCTGGAACGGGCGCGCACTCTCTTCGCCAGCGTGCTCGATTGCCCCGGTGGCGGGCTGCGCATCGATACGATCCACGCATTTGCGCAATGGCTGCTCTCCGCTTTTCCGGAAGAGGCTGGGCTGCTGCCCGGCACCCGAGCGATGGAAGACCGCGACCGCGATTTGCTGGCGCATGACGTGCTCGCCGCGCTGCTGGTCGATCTCCAGCGCGATGGGGAGAAGGCGCTGCTTGATACGCTGGCGGAGCTGAGCGTGACGCACGGCCCCGATGGCGCGCGAAGCTGGCTGATGCGGTGCGCCGATGCGCGGGAGATGTGGTTCGGAACCGGCGCATGGCAGGGACCGCTGGAGGAGCGTGTGAAGCAGCTCCTTGGATTGCCATCCGACGCGGATGAGGCTTGGCTCAGTACCTATTGCCTGTCGCCTGAATTTGATCAGCCTGCGCTAGAGCAATGCCTCGCCCATTATGGCGACTGGAAAAGCAGTAGCAGCAAAACGGCGCTGGATGTTATCCCACGGTGGCTGGCGCAGGATGCTGCCAATCGGCTCGCCATGCTTCCTGCGCTCAGCGAAGCGCTGTTCTACAAGAACGGCAATGGCAAGCTGCCC
>JAGREF010000221.1 GCA_020446665.1 Sphingomonadaceae bacterium | reverse complement strand
TGCGCAGCAGCTGGAAGGAAATCGGTGCTGCGGCGGAGCGTTATTACGAGCCGGGTAAATTCACGACCTTCCACGGCTATGAATATACCTCCGGCCCCGACGACCAGAATCTGCACCGTGTGGTGCTGTTCCGTGGTTCTGCCGTGCCGGATCTGCCTTTCAACACGATGGATTCGCCGAACCCGGAAAAGCTGTGGGCATGGCTGGACGGGCTGCGGGCCAAGGGCGTGGAAGGCATCGCCATCCCGCATAATTCCAATGTCTCGAACGGTCTGATGTTCGACACGGTCACCTATGAAGGCGATCCGATCACGGCGGAATATGCCGCCACGCGCATGCGCAATGAACCGATTGTGGAAATGACGCAGGTCAAAGGCACATCGGATACGCACCCTGCGCTGTCGCCCGATGATGACTGGGCCGATTTCGAGATTTACGAAACGCTGCTGGGCACTTTGCGCAAGGGCAAGCCGGATGGCAGCTATATCCGTCAGGCCTTGCAGCGCGGGCTGGCTTTCGAAGCGGCTTTGGGCGTCAATCCTTACAAATTCGGCCTGATCGGCAGTTCAGACACGCATAATGCCGGTGGCCCGATTGAAGAGGATCATTATTTCGGCAAGACCGGGCTGAATGATGGTGTGCCCGAAGGTCGCCGCGCGGTGATCTTCCCCGGAGAGGAAAATCTGCAAGGCGCGGCCAAGAGCCCGTTCTATGAATGGAGCGCGGCTGGTCTCGCCGGGGTCTGGGCCGAGCGCAACAACCGCGAAGACATTTATGCCGCTTTTCGCCGCAAGGAGACCTTTGCCACGAGCGGTCCGCGCATCAAGGTGCGGCTGTTTGCAGGCTATGATTTTGCGCCGGGCATTTTCAAAGCCGATGATTTCGCAGCGCAGGCCTATGCAGGCGGGGTGCCGATGGGCGGCGATCTGGCGAGTGGGGGCAGCAAAGCACCCACCTTCCTCGCGCAGGCACTGAAAGATGCCAATAGTGGCGGCATGCAACGGCTGCAGATCATTCGCGGCTGGGTCGATGACAAAGGCGAATTGCGCGAGAAAATCTACGACATTGCTTGCGACAAGGGCAAACCCGACGTGAAAACGCATCGCTGCCCCGATAATGGCGCGACCATTGACACCAGCACTTGCGAAATCCCCAAAGGGCAGGGCTCGGTGCAATTCAACGTTGCCTGGAAAGACCCGGATTACGATCCTAATCGCCGCGCATTCTATTATGTCCGGGTGCTGGAAAACCCGACCTGCCGTTGGTCCACATGGGAAGCCAATCGGCTGGGCATGAAGGCTCGCCCCGGTATCCCGCTGACCATTCAGGAACGCGCCTGGACCTCGCCAATCTGGACGGGTGGCGCTTAAAGAAAAATCCTCCCCGGATTGCGTGGCGATTTGGGGAGGAGTTGGGGTGCCAGCCAGAGGGCTTTCAGCCCCTCATCCAGCCTTCGCTAGGCGCTTGCGCGCCAAGCTCCAGCATCCTTCTCCCTTGGGGAGAAGGATAGGGAGGCTTGCAAACTTGTTTGTTAGCCGGACTTGGATGAGGGGCTACGGCCTCACCACCTCTCGCATCAGGCTGGAGGAATAGGGCGCTATCAGTGCGCTGGCCCGGTCCCATCCTGCATAGAGCCATGTGTCCCACGCGCGCGGATCGGGTGGCAGGATGACCGGCATGGTCTCGCGGCCCGCTTCTTTCAGCGCAGCATTGGCGGTGCAGGTCAGAACGGCAAAGCTGGCGACTTCGCTGTCTTTCCATACACCGGCAAGGGCGAAGGGGCGCTGATCCGACGGCGCAAACCAATGCTGGCGGCGCTTGCCTTCGCGGTCTCGGCCTGCGCCCCATTCCATGAAAGCGGTGGCGGGAAGCAGGCAGCGAAACTCGCTATTGCGCAGATTGCCAATCCAGAAGGGGCTGTCGGGATTGCGCACGCTAAAGACCGGCCCCGCCCGTTCACCTGCCGAGGGCGGCGGTGGCACACCCCACAGGCGCGGCACCATGCGCGCCTCCAGCCGCTTGCCCGCAGGCCGCGGCCCGGCGATAAACTCTCGCCCGGCGGTGATCACCGGGGCAAAGCTGCCCGGTGCGATATGTCCGCCCGCCCATGGATCATCCCCGCCTCGCGCGCCGAAATGCCGGGCAATATCCGCCGCAGCGGCGTCAAGGCGATAGAGCATGGTCATTAGCGGCCAGCCCTAGACGGCTGGGGGCAGCAGGCATAGTCTCGCCTCTGAGGAGAGATGCGATGCAGGATACTACCCAAACCTCCGAATGGATCATGCTGCTGATGGCGGTCTATGCGCTGGGCGCGTCGGCGGGCGAATTGCTCCGCCCCGGCAGCTGGGCGGCGATGCTGGATGATTTTGCCAAAGCCCGGGCGACGAGCTTCCTCACCGGGATGGTGCTGATCGCGATGGGCGGAGCGATCTATCTTGTCACTCCGCCATGGGGCAGCGGCGACTGGGTTGATATTCTGATCAAGGTGACAGGTGGCGGCATGGTGGTGGAAGGCTTTGCCGTGCTGGCCGTGGCGGAAACCTTCATGACCTTCTCGCGCCGGATCATCGGCAATGGCGGGCGTGGCTGGGCGGCCATTTCGCTGGTTATGGGCGCGGTGCTGGCCGCCGTGGCGATTTACCGGATCGCCTGACGTGGGCCCGCTCGACAAGCGCGCGCGCAGTCTCTATCTCTGCCCTATCCCCGGGGAGCCAGCATCTGGCTGAGAGGTGTGGGTATGCTCCGCACGACCCGTTGAACCTGAACCCGTTAGCACGGGCGGAGGGAGTGGTCGGCACAAGCCGCAAATCCGCTCTCTGCCCGCAAAAGGAGCGTTTTGCATGGCCGATATTAACAGCAAGCTGGAAATCGGTGTCACCACCGGGCCGATCCGGGGTAGTCGCAAGATCTATGTGGGTGACCGGAAAGTCGCCATGCGCGAGATTGATCTGGAGCCTTCCAGCGGCGAACCGCCGGTGCGCGTCTATGATACGTCCGGCCCCTATACCGATCCGACGGTGCAGATCGATATTCAGCGCGGCCTGCCGCAATTGCGCCGCCAGTGGCAGCTCGAACGCGGCGATGTCGAGGAATATGACGGGCGCGCGGTAAAGCCGGAGGATAATGGCCAGCTCGGGCCTGACCGTAGCGGCGGCGTGCCCCCGTTCCCGCATGTCGTGCAGCGCCCCTTGCGCGCCAAACCCGGCAAGAACATCAGCCAGATGCATTACGCGCGCCAGGGCATCATCACGCCGGAAATGGAATATGTCGCCGAGCGTGAAAATCTGGGCCGCGAATTCGTGCGGCGCGAGCTGGACGGGAATAGCTGGGGGGCGGAAATCCCCGAATATGTGACGCCCGAATTCGTCCGTGACGAGGTCGCGCGCGGGCGGGCGATCATCCCCAGCAATGTCAACCACCCCGAATGCGAACCCATGGCGATTGGGCGCAATTTCCTCGTCAAGATCA
>JAGREF010000220.1 GCA_020446665.1 Sphingomonadaceae bacterium | reverse complement strand
CGCTCCACGCAACCCGCGCTGCGGTTGAAGAAGGCATCGTCCCGGGCGGCGGTACTGCGCTGCTCTATGCCACCAAGGCTCTCGAAGGCCTGAAGGGCGAAAATGACGACCAGACCCGCGGGATCGACATCGTGCGCCGCGCGATTGTTGCTCCGGTGCGCCAGATTGCCACCAATGCCGGCCATGACGGTGCGGTGGTTTCGGGCAACCTCCTGCGCGAAGACAATGAATCGCAGGGCTTCAACGCTGCGACTGACACCTATGAAGACCTGGTCAAGGCCGGCGTGATCGACCCGACCAAGGTTGTCCGCGTTGCCCTGCAGGATGCAGCCTCGGTGGCTGGCCTGCTGATCACCACGGAAGCAGCCATTTCGGATGCTCCGGAAGACAAGGCCGCTGGCGGCGGCATGCCCGATATGGGCGGTATGGGTGGCATGGGTGGCATGGGCGGAATGGGTTTCTAAGCCTTCCCCCTACGGTACCAACCCGACACAGACAGGCCCGGCGGAGCGATCCGCCGGGCCTTTTCTGTCGCAAATGTCCAATTTCTGCCATTTTCACTCCGTTATAGTGGCGACGGGACTAATGGAGAAACGCAAGCAAGAGTGTGAGTTCAGCGTTATGGCTGGCAACCAGCAAACAAGCCGCAGCGACGGACGTCCCAAGCAGGGGGTCTTGATTCGTATTGGGAGGAACATCCGCCATCCCATCAATCTCTGGTTCGGGCGGCAATCGCTTGTCGAAGATACACCGCTACTGGATCCCGCCTGCCTCCCTGCCCTTGAGGAGCTTCGGCAAAACTGGAAGGTGGTGGCGGAAGAGCTTGCCCCGCTGATCGTGGAACGCCAGCAAATCCCCGCCTTTGGCAAGATTTCACCCGATCATCGCCGGATTGCGAGTACTCCCGCCTGGAAAAGCTACTTCTTCCAGGGTTACGGCTTCCATGCGGACGCCAACCGCAGCAAATGCCCTCAAACCTCGGCCATGCTCGACCGGATTCCCGGCTTGGTGGTGGCCTTTTTCTCCATCATGGAACCGAACACCCATGTCCCCAGCCATCGGGGCCTGACGAAGGCATGGATCAACTGCCACCTGCCGATCATGGTACCCAAGGGGCCTGAGCGCTGTGCAATGGACGTCGCCGGCAACCTCGTCCGCTGGCGCGAAGGCGAATGGTTGCTGTTTGACGAGACCAACCCGCATGAGGTCTGGAACGAAACCAGCGAAGTGAGGGTCGTACTCTTCCTTCAGGTCATGCGTCCGATGCGCTGGCCGGGCAGGCTGGCCGCACGCATCATCCACGGCATCATTCGGCGCTCTCGCTTCGTCCAGGATGTTCGACGGGAGATTGGCAGCTAGGCCGCAAAGGCAAATCAGAACAAATGAGCAAGAATATTGCAGAAATGCGTCACACTCGCCGTGCGACACGCACTTTTCATCGCTTCCCTGCTTGCTAGGGGAAATTCCGTGGCGTTAAGCTTATCCAAACCATGACAAGGGTAGTTTCCCCCGCATGAAAATGGGACTGATCGGAAAATTCGCCGCTGCCGCTGCACTTGCCGTTGGCACCTTTGCCCCTGCCATGGCGCAGCAGGCATCCTATCAGCGCAACAATTTCGAAGCTGCGTTTGACAGTACCTTCGGCACCAAGAAGCGCGCACCACAGACATTTGAAGCGGTCTATGAAACCGCTTTTGAACGACGCATTGCACAGTTGGCTGACGGCGGCGAAGGACGTATCGGCGTCTTCGCCATGGACCTGACCACCGGTCAGGAAATATCCATTCTGGGTGACCAGCGTTTCCCGATGGCCAGCACCAGCAAGATCG
>JAGREF010000219.1 GCA_020446665.1 Sphingomonadaceae bacterium | reverse complement strand
TCGTCGACCCGGACGAGATCATCGCCAAATACGGGGCCGATGCCGTCCGTTGGTTCATGCTCAGCGACAGCCCGCCTGAACGCGACCTGCCCTGGTCCGAAGCCGGGATCGAAGGCTGCTGGCGTTTCGTTCAGCGCCTGTGGCGCCTGTTCGGGCAATATGATGCGGCGGCGGAAGGTGACGACAAGGCACTGCTGCGCAAGACGCACCAGACCATCGCCGCAGTGGCAGAGGATATCGAAGCACTGTCTTTCAACAAGGCCGTGGCGCGGCTCTACGAATTGACCGGCGCGGTCGAAAAGGCGCAGCCCTCTGCTACGCGGAGCGAGGCCATCCGCACGATCCTGCTGCTCGCCAGCCCGATGATGCCGCATCTGGCGGAAGAAGCATGGGCCAATGCCGGTGGCGAGGGACTGATCGCGCAAGCGGGCTGGCCCGCCGTCGATCCGGCGCTGCTGGTGGATGATGAAGTCACCATTGCGGTCCAGCATATGGGCAAATTGCGCGATACGCTCACGGCGCCCAAGGGCGCTTCGAAGGAAGATCTTGAAGCCCTTGCCTTGGCGAGTGAGAAGGTCCAGCGTTCGATTGATGGCGCGGCGATCCGCAAAGTGATCGTGGTGCCCGACAGGCTGGTGAATATCGTTACGTGAAACGCACGCTGATCCTTGTCCCTGCCCTGATGGCGCTGTCCGGTTGCGGAATGCAGCCCATGTATGCTGGCGGCGGTAGCGGGGAAGTGGCGCGTGGCCTTGCGCAGGTGCAGGTCTCCCCCATTCCGGGCAAGGCGGGCTGGCTGATGCGCAATGCGCTGAATGACCGGCTCGGCGTCGCTGGCAGCGAAGGTGCGACAGCGCGCTATCGGCTGGATGTGCGACTGGATGATTCGCTACAGGGCCTTGGCCTGATCAATGACGATACGATCGGGCGCGAACGCCGGACATTGCGCGCACGCTACCAGCTCGTCGATACGACCGATGGCTCTGTCCTGCTGGATGCGTCTGCGGGTTCCGATGCCGGGATTGACGTGGTCTCCAGCGAATATGCGACCATCGCGGCTGAGCAGACTGCGCTGGAGAACCTCACGCGCGAAGTCGCTGACCGGATCGTGACGCGGCTCTCGCTGGCGCTGCGCGAAAGCGAATGAAGGCGACCCAGCGCGATTTTGCCGCGGCTGCCCAGCGAGCGGCGCAACAATGCAGTGTGTTCTTCTTTTGCGGACCGGACGAAGCCGGGGCAAGCGCCGCCGCTGCACGGATAATCGAATTGCTGCCAGAACCGGGGGAACGCGTCGAAATGTCCGGCGCGGATTTGCGGAAGGATCCGGTGCTGTTGGGGGATGAAGCGCGCTCCGGCTCCTTGTTTGGCAATACACGTCACATTTATGTCCGCGCCAATGGCGATGAAGCACATGATGCGGTGCATAACCTGCTGGAAGGCCAAGGCGATGCCTGCCCGGTTCTGGTTATCGCAACTTCTGCCACAGACAAGTCACGCACAGCGAAATTGCTTGAGAAGCGTGACGATTCGCTGGTGGCGATGTTCTATCCGCCCGATTTGCGATCTGCCACGGCAACGGTGCGCAATATGGCTGATGCAGCGGGGGTTCGCCTGAATGGCGATCTGGCCGAGCGGATCGCCCGCGGCGCCGGGCTGGATGTGCGACTGGCTCAATCCGAAGTCGAAAAGCTGGCCTTGTTCCTTGATGCGTCGCCTCAATCGCCGCAACCGGCCAGCGCCGAAGCGCTTGAATTGATTGGCGCGCGGACCGAAGAAGATGGTTTCATGCCATTGGTCAATGCGGTCCTGTCCGGTCAGTCGGGAAAATTGCCGGCCGAGCTCAGGCGGATGCACGAAATGTCCCTGAACCCGGTCGGGCTATTGCTTGCGATAGAGCGCCGCGTGGCGCAACTGGCACAGATTGCGGCGCGGCTTGACCCCGGAGGGCGGATATCGGACGTGATCGAATCGGAGAAGAAAGCGCGGCGCATTTTTTGGAAGGACGAGCGGGACATAACAGCGCAATTAGGCTTGTGGCGGGGGCGGAAGCTCGACCGGTTGCTTGCACGGCTCGTCGCACTGCATCGGGCGCTCCTGGCTAATAACCAGTCAGCAGAAACTCTTCTATCGCAAGAGCTTACGGAGATTTGCCGCTTTGCAAATGTGCGTCGGTGATTTGCCCCATCGCAGGACAGCGCTACATCCAAAGTCTGCTCTGGCTTGAAAATTACGGGTTTTTCCGGTCTTGTGCATCGCACAAGAGCAATTGGAGCGACTAAACCGAACTCCTTGAAATGAATGCGCCATTTGAACCGCTGCCCCTGGCCGCCCGATCGAAGGCGCCTCTCGTTCCGTCACTGGAGCGCAGACGGCTGCGCGCATATCTTTACCTCTTGCTAGCTGACTGCCTGTGCATTCTGGGCGGCTTCGGATTGGCAGAATGGCTTTATCTTGGGGAATTGCCCAACAACCGCGCCCTGATCGAAGCGCAGCTATTGCTGCCGCTATATCTCACGATTGCACTGTACCAGTCCTGCTATTCCATTCGCGCGCTGTCTGAGCGCCACTATGCCATCTGGCGGATGGTCGCGGCTCTGGTGATCTCCGCTGCCCTGCTCAATTTCATCGCTTTTTATACCAAGTCGAATGAGAGCTTTTCTCGGGGCACTTTCACGCTTGGCATGCTATTTGCCGGCCTCTCCATGGCCGGGATGCGTGACCTCGCCATTCGGCTGGTTCGTCGGAATTGGGGGCCGTCAGTTCGCAACATCCTGGTGATTGATGATGGCGGGCCGGAATTCCATTTGCCCCATGCGATGCATATCGATGCGGCCGAACACGGCCTCGTGCCTTCAATGGAGGATCCGCATGCGCTGGACCGGCTGGGGCGCTACCTGGCCAACCAGGATCAGGTGATTGTCTCCAGCCCATTTGAACGGCGTGAGCATTGGTCCTTTGTATTGCGCGCAGCGGGGGTGCATGGCGAAGTGATCAGTGCCACTGCGGAGTTGATGGGTGTCGTCGGGGTCAACCGCTACGAAGCCCTGGGCAAGACCGGGCTGGTGGTGGCGATTGGCCCACTGGGCTTGCGAGCGCGGATTGCCAAACGGCTGTTTGACGTGCTGTCAGCAGGGGCCGCGCTGCTGGTTTTCGCACCGCTATTGCTGTTGATTGCGCTCGCCATCAAGCTGGAGGATCGGGGGCCGGTGCTGTTCATCCAGCGACGATTGGGCCAGGGCAATCGCTTCTTTGAAATGTACAAATTCCGGTCGATGCGGGTGGAACTTGGCGATGCCGATGGCAATCGCTCGGCCAGCAAGGATGATGACCGGGTCACACGGGTAGGGAACTTTCTACGCCGGACCAGCCTTGATGAACTGCCACAGCTGATCAATGTGGTGAAAGGCGAGATGAGCGTGGTGGGGCCACGCCCGCATGCGCTGGGCTCGCAGGCGGGGGACAAATTGTTCTGGGAAGTGGATGGCCGCTATTGGCATCGCCACTCACTCAAACCGGGCCTCACCGGGCTGGCGCAAGTGCGGGGGCTCCGCGGGGCAACGGATGAAGAGATCGACCTGTCACGGCGCCTGCAGTCAGACCTCGAATATATTTCGCACTGGAGCCTGTGGGGCGACCTGCGCATCGTATTCCGCACGTTGCGTGTGCTGGTGCACGATCGCGCTTTTTGAGTGATACGGTGGCGGCTTGGTACAAGGCCTTACATCGTTACAGCCCGCCTGATTACCAGTGGCCGGGCGCATGGCTGCAGTTCAGCAACAATCCAATGATGTCGTGCCGACAGTGCATGGTCTCTGCTCACCATGCCTCCGTAGCCCAATGGCTCAAATGCTGAAGCGGCGAATCACCTGCGCATGCGAAAAGGCCGGCCCGCTTTCACGGACCGGCCCCTGAAATTCGCAGCTACCTGAGATCAGGTCGGGCTGTTGCCGTTGCCGCCGTCAAAAGCGAAGATCAGGCCAGCGATCACCGCAGCAATTGCGAAAATCACCAGGAATACTTCCTCACCTTCGAGATTATTCTCTTCAGTGACGGGCTGGGAAAAACGGACTTCAGCGGGACGGGTTTCCGCCTGCGCCGCAGTCGTACCGAGCAGCATCGCCGAAGCGAGTACCGGTGCAAGAATCTTTTTCATCGCGCTACCTCCATTGGTCAATCCCGTTTGTGCACATGCAGCATTGTCCCGTCAAGGAAAAATTACGGGCATTTCCGTAGGTCCGATACGGCAAATAGGTTGATTTGCTTAACGAAAGGTTGTGAGAAGGGGCCGAAAGAAGCCGATTTGCTGCAGTTGCTCACTTCGCTTGCGGCAGGATGGTAGCGTGAAAATTCTAATCCTGGGACTCAATTACGCGCCAGAGCCGATTGGAATCGGTCCCTACACCGCTGGCCTGGCCGAATCACTTGCGGCTTCAGGCCACGAAGTGCGGGCTATTGTCGGCAATCCCTATTACCCGGATTGGAAACTGGCGGTGTCATTCGCTCCGCCGGGCGGCGAATCGCTTGAGCAGGGGGTGCAGGTCACACGGGTGCGGCATTACATTCCGGCCAATCCATCGGGTATCAAACGAATCATACACCATCTGTCATTCGGGCTTTTTGCCTTGCGGCCTGCCCGGAGGGCGGCGCGGGAATTCAGGCCGGATATGGTCTTTACCATCGCACCCTCATTGCTTGCTGCGCCAGTGGCGCTGCATGCTGCGCGCAAAGCGGGGGCTGCCAGCTGGCTGCATATCCAGGATTTCGAAGTGGAGGCGGCCCTGGCTACGGGCTTGCTGTCCAGTGGCCCGATGGCGCGGCTGGCAGGATGGGTGGAGCGGGCGATCATCAGCCGGTTTGACCGGGTCAGCACCATATCCCAACCCATGCTCGCCAAGGCACGTGCCAAGGGTGCTGTGGAAACGCACTCCCTGGAATTGCGTAACTGGGCAGAAGCCGAGGGTGTCGGCCCGCATATTGACGGCAGCACGCTGCGCGCGGAACTTGGCCTCCCGGACGGGCAGATTGCTCTTTATTCCGGAAATCTGGCCTTGAAGCAGGGTGTGGGACTGATTGCGGAGGCAGCGCGTGAGCTGAAATCCCGGGAAAAGCTGCATTTTGTCGTCTGTGGGGATGGGTCTGGCCGGGCCATGCTCGAAGAACAGGCCGCCGGGCTCGACAATCTCCATCTGCGCCCGCTCCAACCGCGAGACCGGCTGGGCGAATTACTGGCAATTGCCGATATCCACCTGCTGCCGCAAATCGCCGATGCTGCTGACCTTGTCCTGCCTTCCAAGCTGACCAATATGCTCGCCTCAGGTCGTCCGGTTGTGGCCACCGCTGCCCCCGACACTGCGCTGGCTGCTGAGGTTGATGGCTGCGGACTGATAACCCCGCCCGGCGACGCGGCCAGCTTTGCACGGGCGGTCGCGACATTGGCAGATGATGAAACGCAGCGAGACAGGCTTGGACAGATGGCTGCAAATCGGGCACAGGAGCGCTGGTCAAAGCAAAGATTGCTGGCCAAATATGCCAGCGCATTGCAAGAGGCGGCCGGAGCCGATTGAATATGAGCCTGATCCAGCCCCAGCCTGCCGGTGCGACAACAACACCGGAAATTTATGCTCCGCCCGGTCGGATCACATTTGATCCTTGGCTGGTAATTGCCTTTTTCTATCCGCTGACACAGCTTCTGATGGTTGAGCTGGGCGGCCAGCTTTATCTGATGGACTTCGCCGGGATTGTGCTGCTGGGTTTCATGATCCGGCAGCCCGGCTCGCTCCAGAGACTGGCGCAGATCAGAGTGCTGCTGATTTTCATGGGGCTGTGGCTGCTGTGCCAGGTAGCCACAGATATTTACCGCTCCATCCCGATGGAGGACTTCCTTCGCGGCTGGGGGCGGATCATCTTCTTCGCCATCCAGGTCTGCGCGCTGTGGCTGTTCCTGCCCCGCGATCGAAATTACATCCTCGCGTTCGGTTTCGGCCTGTCGATCGCACTGGTCTTCAACGTGCCGGAAAACTTCATCGAGTCGCCGTGGAAGTTTGGCTATGCACAGGGCCTGATGATGTTCACGGCCTGCCTGCTGAGCGTGCCATCCCGTTTGACCAACACACTGCGCGAATTCGCCCCGCTGATTTTCCTGGCGGTCGCAGCTTTCCTGCTGACCAAAGTGGCACGCTCGGCCTTTGCCATCAGCACCATGACGGCGGGTGTCTGCCTTGCATTTGTCGTCCTGAACAAGTTCGGCAATGCGCGCGAAGCGATGAAGCCTTGGATGTTCGCGCTCCTGCTTATCGGCGGAATCGGGGCAACGGGCATACTTACGACCGTATATGAGAATGCAGCAGATTCCGGCGCATTGGGGCGCGACGCACAGGTAAAGTATCGCAAACAATCCGGCGGTGACTTGCCATTGCTGCTGGGCGGACGCCCGGAGTCGCTGATTTCGGTCGTTGCCATTCAGGATTCCCCAATTCTAGGCCATGGCAGTTGGGCGAAGAATCGCCGATATCTGGAAATGTACCGGACCCTGCGCATTCGCTGGGGGATTGATTTTCCCAAGACGCAATATGTGAAGGATCGCCGCATCCCGGCGCATAGCTATTTCTTTGGATCGTGGGTGGAATCGGGCATTTTCGGCGCAATTTTCTGGCTCTATGCCTTCACGATCCCACTGGTGGCGACCTATTGGCTGCTGAAACGCGGGCGGGTGTTGGTGCCATTGGGGGCCTTGCTCGCCATTTCCATGGTCTGGAACATCCCCTTCTCGCCCTTTGGCGCAACCGAACGGTTCACAGCAGCCTTTGCAATCGTGACCTTGCTGGCCATCATCAAGGCGGCGCGGGTGAAGCGCGGGCCGGGCGAATTGCTGGCACGCAATCGTCGCTCTCGTCCGGCAGCCTATCCCCCCTACGCCCCGGCGCAATGAAGATACTGCATGTGATCGCCACCGCCGATCCGCGCAGCGGCGGCCCCATCGAAGGCGTGTTCCGGCTGGGAGAGAGCTTCCGCGCAATGGGGCATGAGCAGGAATTGCTTACGCTTGACCTGCCAGACGACGAGTGGGTCAACAGCGCGCCGGTGAAGGTCCATGCCATGGGCAGCACACCGCCTGCCTTGCCGGGTATTCTGGGCCGGATTGCTCGCTGGGCCAAGCGCTCTCCCAAGGCGCCGCAATGGCTTTCGACACATGCATCCGACTATGACGGAATCATCGTCGACGGGCTGTGGAATTATGCAACCCGAACGGCGCGACTGGGCCTGGCGAAGAGCGATACGCCCTATATCGTTTTCAGCCATGGCATGCTGGACCCGCTGTTCCGCACGCGCGACCCGGCCAAGCACCGCATGAAGCAGGTGCTGTGGCAGTTCAATGAAGGGCCGCTGTGCCGTGGAGCCGAAGCGCTCGCCTTTACCTGTGAACTGGAGCGTGAGCTGGCGCGGACGACCTTCTCGCCCTGGAACATGCGCGAAGCGGTGGTCGGCTATGGCACCAGCCCGCCGCCTGCCCTTGCCGATGGCATGTGCGAGGCCTTTGCCGCTTGTGTGCCGGGGCTGGGAAGCAGGCCTTACCTGCTGTTCCTTGGCCGCATTTCCGAAATAAAGGGCGTTGATATCCTGCTCGAAGCCTTTGGACGGATCGCGGCGGAGACTGATCTTGACCTTGTGCTCGCAGGACCGGTCGATGGCAGCTACGGCGAGCTCCTGCGTTCTATCGAGAGCAAGCATTGCCCGTCGGGCCGGGTGCACTGGGCCGGGATGGTGCGCGGCGATGCGAAATGGGGTGCCGTGCATGGCTGTGAAGCGCTGGTGCTGCCGTCGCATCACGAGAATTTCGGCGTGGTCGTGGCAGAAGCCGGGGCCTGTAGCCGCCCGGTCATCCTGTCAGATCAGGTGAAGATCCATGGCGAGATCCTGCAAGCTGATGCCGGGCTGGTCTCACCCGTCAGCGTGGAGGGATTTGCCGAGGCACTGCGCCGGTTCAGTGCCATGTCGGGCGAAGAGCGCATGGCGATGGGCGCGCGCGGGCTGGAATTGTTTGAAGAGCGCTTCACGATGGATGGGGTGGCAGAGCGAATTCTCGCCATTTTTGGAGCATCGGGAAAGCTATCTGGGCACCCGGAAAAAGTACCGGAATAAAAAACAACTTTCCTACAAATAACCAAATTGGTTAGCGGGACTCTTCGAAAGGAGAATCCCATGCCTGATCCTGAACCCGTAATCCGTCATCCCTCGCGCTACGTCCCGCTCACCGCACTTGCCACCGGGGTTGAGGGGGAGATTGCGCACCCGGTCACGCCGGACAATCCCATGCCCAATGCGGAACAGCCCTATCGCGGGGTGCGCCCGTTATTGCCAGATATGCCAATTGCTCCGGGCAAGGCGCTGCTCGCCGATGTGATCACCGGCGGTCTGGTGGAGATGGAGTTGGCCAATGGTTCGATGCTGGCCATCACGCTCCACCCCGGCCTTACCATGCTGCCCTTTGCCACTAGCCAGCTGGTCTCTGCGGGCACCACTGCCACTCTCGACGCCTGGGTGCTTGACTGATGCGCGCGCTGCATGTGCCGCGCCCGCAGCGCACAATCGCCCCCTGGCCCCTGCCGCGTGATAGCCACGGGCCGAAAGTCATGGACCCGACTCCGCCTGTCACGATTGCCGCAACACCCAGCCTGCCCCGGCGTTGGCCAGTGGCCAGTGGCTCCAATTTCCACCAGATTGCCTCATTCCCCATCGGCGGAATGTATAGCTTCAGCCGGTCGATCCCGCGCGTTTCTCCGCCACCCAGCCAGTCCTATGTGCCAGCGGATACGGTCACGCAGACTGTGGGAACACGCTCAGCCGCGGGCGCGCAAATCAGTTTCTATCACGATGGCGCGCAGCTGGAATTGCTGTTCCACACGACGCAGGACGGCTTTTACGTCAAGGTCGATGGAGAATATATCACACTCGACCTGATGGGCGCGCCGGGCACGTTCAACCATTTCCTGATCGACTTTGGCAGCCGCCGCCACCGCCGGATTGATATCATCTTGTACAAGGCGGGCTTCATCGAAGCGCGCACCGGCTGGACCGACGCACTTTGGGCGGCACCCATCCGCGGACCACGCACGATCTGCATGGGGGACAGCTTTACTACCCCCGGTGCGGATGGCTGGACCAACTGGTTTGCCGAAGGTCTGGGCTGGGACGATGTCTGGGCATCGGGCGTCGGAGGCAGCGGCTTCCGCGCCGATGCGCTGGGCAACCGGGTTCCCTTCACGGCGCGCGTCCAGTCCGACATCATCGCCTATCGGCCGGAAGTGGTGTTCATCCATGCGGGCGCGAACGACCTGGGCTATGACACAGGCGAAGTGATCGACAGCGTGACTCAGGTCGTCAATGATATCCGACGTCACTTGCCCGAGGCGGTGGTCGCAGGTGGACTTAATATCTCGCTTGGGCTCGAATATCTCTTTGCGGAGAATTTCGAACGTGCCGAGGCGATAAGGCAAGCCTTTATTGCCGCTGGTGGCGCCTGGATGTCGCCATTCGAATTGCCCCAGAAATTTGCGGGAGAGCCCGTGGGCATACGGGCAACGCTGATGGACCCGATTGTAGCCGGTCGCGCCGGCAACTCCGGAACACCTGCAACAGTCGATAACACCACAGGCTTTCGCATCGCATCCGACAATAGCGACCCTGGCACCAAGCTACGCATCGGTGCGACTGTTGAAATCGGCACCGGGGCAACGCGGGAACGTAAGGCGCTGACTGCCCAGACCTCCATCAACGGCAAGCAGGTTTTTGGCTTTGATGGCGTGTTCAACCACGACCATGCGGCGGGTGAGCCAGTGCGAGAAGTCGGCCCGTCCTACGCTACCGGGCAAGGATATGAGCTGGCCCCGACAGGTTGGGGCAATGCCGATAACTATGTCAGCGCAGACACATTCCATCCCAACCGGGATGGCAATATCGCCATCGGCACTGTCAATGCAGTGCTGCTCAAGGACCATTTGCGCCAGATCGGGCGTGGCTGATGCAGTGGAGGCCGGGTGGAAAATCCGGCCTCACCTGTCTCTTTCCCGTTTGAATCGCGGCGAGCACTGCCTATGAAGGCCCCCGATGACCGGGGTTACACAATCCAATTCGCCCAAGCAGGATACGCCATCAGTGACGGTGGTGATCCTCACCTTCAACGAAATCCTCCATATAGAGCGCGCCATCACCAGCCTGCGCGGGCTGGTCCGGCGCGTGGTGGTGGTGGATTCGGGCTCTACTGACGGCACGGCGGAGGAAGCCGCCGAACTGGGGGCGGATGTCTATAAGCGCGCCTGGGTCAATTATGCCGACCAGTTCCAGTGGGCGCTCGACAATACCGAAATCGATACCGAATGGACCATGCGCCACGATGCGGATGAATGGTTCGGGCCCGAACTGGTCGAGCGGCTGCGCGAAAAGCTGGCGAGTATGCCGGATGATGTCACCGCGATCAGCCTTGACCGGCAGCACCATTTCCTTGGCCGCTGGATCAAACATGGCGGGCGCTTTCCGCTCACGCTGCTGCGCCTTTGGCGCACGGGCATGGGGCGGATCGAGCAGCGCTGGATGGACGAACATATCGTCGTCGAAAGCGGGCAGATGATCCATGTCGAGGGGACTTTCGTCGACGATAATCGCAACGATCTGACCTTCTTCACCGCCAAGCATAATGGCTATGCCACGCGCGAAGCGGTGGACGCGCTGATCGACAAGCATGATCTGTTCGACCCGTTCGAGGATCGGGGCCTTGCCAGTACCGGGCAGGCCAAGTCCAAACGCAAGACGAAACTCGATTTCTACAACCGCCTGCCGCTGGGCGTGGGGCCGCTGGGGTATTTTCTCTATCGTTATTTCATCCAGCTGGGCTTTCTCGATGGCAAGCCGGGGCTCGTGTATCATTTCCTGCAGGGCTTCTGGTATCGCTTCCTCGTCGATGCCAAGCGCTATGAATTCGAGCGGGAACTTGCAGGGGCGAAGGATCGCGAGGAAATGATCGACCGGCTGAGCGCAGCATCAGGTCATGATCTGCGCGCCTTTGATGCCACGGCAAGGGCGCAGGCTCAAAAGCAGGTGCAGGCTTAGATCGCGCCCTTGGTCAGCCGTTCCAGCGTCCGGTTCGGCCAGCGCAGATGCTTGAACAGGCGCATGGCCTGCCAATAGCGCTTGTCACTCGCGTCATAGGGGCGGCCCATCAAGGCATCGAAGCGGGCGATCATATTGTCGACCTGCATCTGCTGCAGTCGGCCCGAGCCGGTGATCGACTCGTCGTAAAGCCTGAAGTAGCTGAGGAATTCGTCGATGACCTCGAATCGCCCACCCGCAAGGTGGAGCTTGGCCAGCAGTCCGGTATCCCAGCTAGCCCGGTCATCCACGTCGAACCCATCGGTCTTGCGGTAAAGATCGCCGCGGAAGAATGTGCTGGGCTGGATCTGGACCACCGCGCCGACGGCAAAGGCGCGCAGCCAGAAGGGTTCAGACCAGATGCGGCGGATTTCCTTGCCCTC
>JAGREF010000218.1 GCA_020446665.1 Sphingomonadaceae bacterium | reverse complement strand
AGGAGCCGGCCGACCCGCCGCAACCCGTTGTGGCTGCTTCCTTCCGGACCTGACCAGGTTGGCGGACGCAAGCGTCCGACCGACTCCCGGGCGGCCATATGGCGCGTGTTGGTCATTTTCGCAAGGCAAAGCGTATGAATTTGGAACGCAGCCATTTGAGCGCGAGACTTGTTCCCCTTTTTGGTCAAGGGGATATCCAATGGGTCGTGCAACGGAAAACACATAGATGCGAACCGAAATCTGCTATCGCTTGTCTCGCCGCCTGATCCGGCCCCCGTCTGACAGAGCCAGCGATGCAGAAAGCTATTCCCAATGGCGCGACGAGCAGATGCATGGCAGCTGGCGGCATTTCTCCAATGCTGACATTGACGGCAAGGACGTGCTCGATTTCGGTTGCGGGGAAGGTCCGCTGTCCCTCTATCTCGCGCGCATCTGCCAGCCGAAATCGATACTCGGCGTAGACATAGACGCCCATGCGATTGAGCGCGCCAATTTGGCGCTGACCAGGCTTGGTGATGCAGCCGTCTCTTTCAAACTGAGTGATACGGATCGCCTGCCAGCCGCCGATAACAGCATGGACACAATTCTGGCGTTTGACTGCATGGAGCATGTCATGCAGCCGGAAAATATCCTCGCAGAATGGCATAGGGTTTTGCGGCCGGGTGGCAAGGTTCTGATCGAATGGTACCCCTTCAAGGGGCCTTACGGCCCGCATATGACCGCGATGATCCCGATCCCATGGGCGCATGTGCTGTTCGGGGAGAAGGCCCTGTTTGAGACTGCGGCGCGCCTGTATGACCAGCCCGACTATATCCCCAATCGCTGGGATCTGGATGAGCGAGGCGAAAAGAAGCCCAATAAATGGGCGACCTCCTCAACCTTCCGCGAACAGGGTTACCTGAATGAGATGACCATTCCGCAATTCAACGCGATGACGGCGGCTGCTGGATTCAGGACAGCGCGCTTTGAAAAGCGCGGATTTGGCCAGTCAGGCACCAAGGCCGCGATTGGCAAGGCGCTGCTGAAACTGCCTGTGATCGACGAATATTTCGTCAATTACTCGCTGATCGAATTGCAGAAGTAACGCCGACCAGCCCCGCCTGATCAGCGAAAATTGTCAGCATAGGCCTGAATTTTCAGACGCTTCGGCGGTGTAGCGTGAACCCGCGCCGCAATCCCGTGTTTGGCAGCATAGGCCTGCGCTTCTTCCTTGCTGGCAAATTTCAGCTGCACCTGCGCCTGTGTATCGCCGCTGCCGGTCCAGCCCATCAGGGGGTCAGCCTTGCGCGCTTCGGACTGCTCGAATTCGAGGATCCACTGATCGGTCAGTGCCTTGCCGGACTGCATGGCGTTTTTCGGGCGTTGGAAGATACGTGCGGTCATGCCCCGCCTTTTCCTCCAAACGGCGCGGAAATCAAGGGGGCTTGTCGATGTTTCGCGCCAAGACCTACCCGCTGCGATCAAATGCATTCTTCGTCTTCAGGCTGGGCTTTTCCGCCCATGGTTCATCGGGCCAGCGATGTTTGGGATAGCGGCCCTTCATATCCTTCTTCACATCCGCCCAGCTGCCGCGCCAGAAGCCGGGCAGATCGCGGGTGGACTGGATCGGGCGGCCCGCCGGGCTGGTGAGCTTTAGCAGCAAGGGCGTGTCCCCCACCATCGGGTGCCGTTCCAGCCCGAATAGCGCCTGTACCCGAACCTCTACACTGGGCGCATCATCCCCGTCATAGGCGATGGCGTGGCTCGTCCCGGCGGGCGAAGTGAATTCGCGCGGTGCCAGCTTGTTTAGCCTTTGCTGGCTGTCCCAATCGAGCAGGCCCAGCACAGCCTCCACCGCCTTGCCCCTCGGCACGTCGAGATCGCGCCGTCCGGCAAGCAAAGGCGCAAGCCATTGATCCGCGCTGGCGGCCAGCGTCGCTTCAGACAGCGCCTCGATCCCGGCATAACGCGCCCGAGCCAGCAGCGAAGACGGGAGAATTTCCCCCAGCCTGTCCACAGCCTTGCCCACAAGCATTTCCACAATGGCCTGTGCGTCTGGCGAAGGGTCCGGCCCACTGGCCAAAGTGATCGCCCCCAGCCGCCGCTCCAGCCGCGCTTCCACCCGGCCTTCGGCTTCGTTCCAATGGAGGATCGAGCGCTTTTCCATGTGGTAGGACAGGTGCTTTTCGACAACAGCCGGATCAAGCGCCATCGCAGAAGTGATCCGCGCCCCCTTTGCCTGCCCCTGTGCGTCCCCGATCACCAGCCATTCGGCCCGCGCCAGCGAACTTGCCGGATCAAGCATGAAGCCGCGCCCCCCGGCTGAAATCCAGTGCTCGCCGCTGGCATCGCGGCGCTTCGCCACGAAATCGGGCCGGGCAAAGGCTAGGAACAAGGCTGGGTCCAGGTCGCGGCTCTCAACCGGCGCAATCATCGATTCCGCTTTATCCGCCCAGCGCGCCGCCAGTTTACGCGATGCATCAACGCGTTTGCCACGATCACCATCCCAGCGTTGCAGGCGAGCAGCCAGATCCTCTCCACGCCCGCCCAGCCCGCGTTCCTGCAGCAGCAGCGCGATCCTCGCCGCCACACCAGCCTGCTCGTCCTCTGCGCCGAACAGCACCATGGCGCCATGGACCGGCTCCATCGGCATTTGCGTCAATTGCTGGCCGAAGGGCGTGATCCGCCCTTCCCCATCCAGGGCACCAAGTGCTGTCAGCGACTGCCGCGCCGCAGCGATGGAAGCCACGGGCGGATTGTCGAGCCATGGCATATCCGCCGGGTCAGCCGTGCCCCATTTTGCCAGCGCCAGCACCAGCGGCGCGAGGTCCGCCAGCTCCATTTCCGGCGGATCGAAAGCGGGCCGGCCCGCATGGCCACCCTCTTCCCACAGGCGATAGGCGACGCCCGGCCCCTGCCGCGCCGCGCGGCCTGCGCGCTGGGCCGCGGCGGCCTGGCTCGCGCGCACGGTGACGAGATGGCTAACACCTGCGGCAAGGTCGAATTCCGCCCTGCGAGACAGCCCGGCATCGACCACCACCGACACGCCATCGAGCGTGAGCGAGGTTTCGGCAATCGCGGTGGCCAGCACGATCCGGCGGCGGCCCCGGGAATCGCGACGGATCGCGGCGCGCTGACCCGCCGGTTCGACCTGCCCATGCAGCGGCAGGATCGGGACGTCCGGCAGGCGTTGCTCCAGCCGCTCTTTCGTTCGTTCGATCTCGCGCACGCCGGGAAGGAAGGCGAGCACGTCCCCCTCCTCCTCACGCCATGCAGTCAGCACGGCAGCGGCCATGGCCTCTTCCGTGCGTTTGTCGGGCGATGAGCCCAGCCAGCGGATCGCAAGAGGCCAGGCCTTGCCCGCGCTTTCGATCACCGGGGCGTCCTCACCCAGCAGCCGGGCGAAGCGCGCGCCGTCGATCGTCGCAGACATCACCAGGACACGCAGGTCCTCGCGCAGGACCGACTGGCTTTCGAGTGCCAGCGCAAGGCCGAGATCGCTGTCGATATGCCGTTCGTGCGCTTCGTCGAATAGCACGGCGGACACCCCTGCCAGTTCGGGATCGTCGAGGATTTGGGCGACGAAAATCGCTTCGGTGACGATGAGAATGCGCGTTTTCGCGGATTTGCGGCTGTCGAGCCGGGTCAGGTAGCCG
>JAGREF010000217.1 GCA_020446665.1 Sphingomonadaceae bacterium | reverse complement strand
ACATGGGCGGGACCTCCACCGATGTCTCGCTCTTTGCCGGGAAATATGAGCGGGACAATGAGAACCGCGTGGCAGGCGTGCGTATCCGCGCGCCAATGATGCGGATCCACACGGTCGCCGCCGGGGGCGGATCGATCTGCCGCTTTGACGGCGCGCGCTTTCTGGTCGGGCCGGAAAGCGCTGGGGCGCAGCCGGGGCCGGCTTGCTATCGCCAGGGTGGACCGTTGACCGTGACCGATTGCAATCTGCTGCTCGGCAAATTGCAGCCTGCGCATTTCCCTGCCGTGTTCGGCCCCGATGCCGATCAGAGGCTCGACCTTGCAGCCGCGAAGGCACGGATGGATGAAGTGCTGGCTGAGATTGAAGCCGCCACTGGCCAGACCATGAGTGCGGAGCAGGCCGCCGAGGGTTTCCTTGCCATCGCAGTCGCCAACATGGCCAATGCGATCCGTGCTGTCTCTGTGGCCAAGGGGTATGATGTCGCCCAATTCGCGCTCACCTGTTTTGGCGGGGCAGGCGGGCAGCATGCCTGTCTGGTGGCAGAGGCGCTGGGCATCGAAACCGTGTTGGTGCAGCCGTTATCGGGCGTGCTCTCCGCCTATGGCATGGGGCTGGCTGACCGCCGCGAAGTGCGCGAAGCGACATTGGCAGTGCCGCTTTCTGGCGGCGAAGGGGCGCTGGCCGAAGCGGTGGAGCGGTTGGGGGCAGAGGCACGGGCGGCGCTGGCCGCGCAAGGCGTCGATCCTTTGTCGATCACGCTGGAGACACAGCTCCATCTGCGACGCGAAGAGAGCGACAGCATCATCGCTGTGGAACTCGGCCCTGTCGAAACCATGAGCATCGCCTTTGCGGCCGCCTATCGCGCGCAATTCGGCTATGACAACAGCTCGCCGCTGGTGATGGAGATGCTGCGTGTCGAAGCGGTATCGCAAACCGCGCAAGGCGAGGCGCTGAGCTTTGACCTTGCGGACCATGCAGGCAAACCCGCCGGAGAAGCGCAGTGCCACCTCAAGGGGGCGCTCGTTCGTACTCCGATCTGGCAGCGTGCAGAACTGTCTGCGGGGCAGGAACTGGCAGGCCCGGCGCTGGTGATCGATCCGGTCGCGACCATCGTGGTGGAACCGGGCTGGACCGCGCGGATGGCTGGGCAGGGCATGCTGGTTCTCACCCGCTCGGAAGGGGCGCAGAAGCAGGCGATCTCTGCGCAGATGGACCCGGTGCGGCTGGAAATTTTCGGCGGGCTGTTCATGGCCATTGCCGAGGAAATGGGCGCTGCCCTGCAGCATAGCGCCAGCTCGGTGAACATCCGCGAGCGGCTGGATTTTTCCTGTGCGATCTTTGATGTGGGCGGCAATCTTGTCGCCAATGCGCCGCATATGCCGGTGCATCTCGGATCGATGGGGGACAGCGTACGCGCGGTGGTGGCGGCGCATGGTGGCACCATGCGCCCCGGCGATGCCTATGCGCTCAACGCGCCCTATGCCGGGGGCACGCATCTGCCCGATATTACTGTGGTTGCGCCCGTCTATCTGCCCGGTGGCGATGCCCCTGCATGGTTCACCGCAGCGCGCGGCCACCATGCCGATATTGGCGGGATAGCGCCGGGATCGATGCCCTCCAACAGCCGCAGCATAGAGGAAGAAGGCGTCGTGCTGGATGCCGTGCTGGTGCGGCGCGAGGGTGTATTCCTTGAGGACGATCTGCGCGCGCGGCTTGGCTCTGGCCCATACCCGGCGCGCAATATCGCGCAGAATGTTGCCGATCTCGCCGCGCAACTGGCCGCCTGCAATCGCGGGGCCACGCGACTGCTTGGTCTGGCAGAGGAATATGGGGCGGAGGTCGTCTCCGCTTACATGGAACACCTCCAGGCCTATTCCGCGCAGGCCGTTTCGCAGCTGCTGGCGACGGGGCAGGACGGGCAGCACAGCGTCACCAGCGACAATGGCGCGGCGGTGCAGGTCGCCTTGCGCTTTGAACCCGCAGCGGGCCGTGCGGTGATCGACTTTGCCGGAACCAGCGCGCAATTGCCCGATAATTTCAACGCGCCCGAGGCTGTAGTGCGGGCGGCGTGCCTCTATGTCATCCGCACGCTGATCGACACGGACATACCCATGAATGACGGCTTCCTGCGTCCGGTGGAGATACGCATCCCGGCAGGCTCCATGCTCTCCCCACGCCACCCTGCGGCGGTGGTGGCGGGCAATGTCGAGACCAGCCAACTGGTGACCGATGCCCTGTTCGGAGCCTTTGGCGCGCTCGCGGCCAGTCAGGGGACGATGAACAATTTCACCTTCGGCAATGATACGCACCAATATTACGAGACGATCGCGGGCGGCGCAGGGGCGGGGCCGGGTTTTGCCGGGGCCGATGCGGTGCAGACCCACATGACCAATTCGCGGCTGACCGACCCGGAGATATTGGAGGCGCGCTTCCCCGTGCTGCTGGAACGTTTCGCCATCCGGCGCGGATCGGGCGGGGCCGGGCGCTGGCATGGCGGCGACGGGTTGGAACGGCGCATCCGCTTCCTCGCCCCGATGCGCGCCGAAATCCTCTCCAACCGCCGCAAGGTGGCCCCCTTCGGCCTGGCAGGCGGCGGCGATGGTGCGGTGGGCCACAACCGCGTGGAGCGCGCCGATGGCCGGGTGGAGGAACTCAGCGCCACCGCCAGCGTGGAGATGGCAGCGGGCGATGTGTTCGTGATCGAAACGCCGGGTGGTGGAGGCTTTGGCGAGGACTAGCCCTCCTTCCCCCGAGCCAGCACCCGCCACACCACATAAGCCGCCACCGCGCCGCCCAGCACATTGGCGGCCAGCTCTGCGGCAAAGATCGCTTCTTCACCCCAGGCAGGACGCAGGAACCATGCGAAAGGCAGCATGACGAGGAACACGCGGGCAAAGCTCTGGATCAGCGACAGGTTGGCCTTGCCCACCGCATTGAGCGCGCCATTGGCGGTGATCAGCACGCCAAACCCGGCATAGCCCCAGGCGGAGATGCGCAGATATTGCGCGAATTGCTTGATCACTGCCGGATCGTCGCTGAAGAAGCGGGCGAACCACTCGCCTGCGGCAAATAGCAGCACGGCCAGCACCAGCCCGTATCCAGCGGCGAACAGCCCGGCCTGCCACATGGCCTGCCGCGCGCGGTCATAATGTTTCGCGCCCCAGTTCTGCCCCACGATCCCGCCAATCGCGCCGGACAGAGCGAGCAAGGGGACCACGGCAAAGGCCTGCAAGCGCCCGCCCGCGCCAAAGCCAGCCACCGCGGCCTGGCTCTGCGTCGCCACCAGCGCGGTCAGCACAGACAGGCCCACCGGGTTGATCGCATTGGCCCCGGCAGCGGGCAGGGCAACCCCAACAATCGGCCCGAGCGTTTCGCGCAGATTGCACTGCCGGATCACGCCGGGGCGGAAGGGCAGGCTGGTCGAGCGCAGCAGCCACAGCCCCAGCGCCACCGCAATGCCCCATGAAATCAGCGTGGCATAGGCGGCCCCGGCAATGCCGAACCCTTCAAAACCGAACGCGCCGGTGATCAGGATCGGATCGAGCACCCAGTTGGCGGCGGCATAGGTGATGGAGATCACGCTGGTCCGCTTCGCCTCGCCCTGGCCGCGCATCACGCCGTTCACGCCCATATTGATCAGCACCAGCGGAAAACCGAGTGCAAAGGGCACCATATAGGCGCGGATCAGCGGCAGCAGCTCGTCGCTCGCCTGCATCAGCCGGAACAACGGCGTGACGAGCGCCAGCAGCAACAGGCCCAGCACCGCACCAGTGGCAAAGGCGAAGGCGATGCCGAAGCTCGCCTTGCGCTGGGCGCGCTCCATATCGCCTTCACCCAGCGCGCGGGCGACGACCGAATTGATCCCCACCATCACGCCCACACCCAGGCTGGCCAGCGCGGTAACGATGGGGAAGACAAAGGACATGGCCGCCAGTTCCGCACTGCCCAGCTGGCCGATGAAATAGGCGTCGATCAGCCCGACCGACATCATCGCCGCGACCCCGATAATCATCGGCGTCGTCTGCCCGACGAGGTGCCCGCTGATCGATCCGCGTGTTAGTTTGGCTGCCTCGCTCATTGCAACCGCGTTAGCCGGGGGCGCGGGCCGGGGGAAGCCATCTTGCTTTCCCCGCAGCTTGAAGTTGTGAACAGGGTTACACAGGGTGACAAGGTGTAACCCGGTTGAGCAGGGGCAGTGCCTTTTGTTTCAATAGCTTGGCGTGCGGCGGACAGGGTTACACCTCCTTAGGGGAAAACGCAGTTCAGCGCGGTTGGTGACAAGGCAAGCTATGGCAGATCGTCCGCATGTAGGAAAACTGTGCGTTGCGGAGGGAGTTGGCAGGATTGGCCCCGCACTTTCCCTTATCCGGGGCGGTCAGGTCCGGATGCTGAGGGGCTGGAATGGGGTAGAGAGCTGCCGCAATCTCTTCCCGTCATCCCAGCGAAAGCTGGGATCGCTCTCGGTCAGGCGATGTCCTCGAACCAATCGCGCCACTCCGCTCTGATTTCCGCGAATTGCTCGTTTGAGCAAGCCTTGCGCCGGAAGAAAAGCGGGACCCCGGATCAAGCCCGGGGTGACGGGTTAGAGGAAGGTGACAAATGTCAGCAATCGGATCGTTGCCGGAAAGTCTGCCTTTCGACCCACATTCCGCAAAACGGCCATCCCGCGTCGCTTTGCTCCTCGCAATGACGCGTGAAGAATGTCTTCCCGCGCAACCTGCCGACACCTCCCTCACGGCGCGATCAGCACTTTGCACTGGCTGGAGCGTTGCTTCAGCCCTTCGAACACAGTCGGCGTATCGTTCAGCGTGATCGTGTCCGTCACCAGCGTATGGTTTTCGCCCGGTACTTCCTGGATCAGGCCGCCGGGCGTCGCCACCCAGTCATATTCGAGATAGCGCACGCTGCCTTCCAGGCAGACCATGGTGATGGTGCCACGATGGAGATGCGTGCCAATCGCGCCGGGGCACTTGACCCACAGGATGTTGGAAAACAGGTTCTGGCGCACGTCGAAGGCGAGATGTTTGATCGCGGCATTGTCGCCAAAGGGGACCCAGGGGCTGTCCACGTCGGTCTGCGCGTCAAAATAGCGACCGCCGGGGCTGAGCCGGTCAACCAGATGTTTGTAGCCAAAGCCGACATCGACGATTTCCGCCTTGTCGGAAGGGGGAGCGTTTGTTGCGCTTGCCATTATGCGTTCCTTTCCCGTGCAATGCCATGCGCCACCTTGTCGCAGGACCTGCCATGATTTCCGACTCACCGCTCTGTTGGCAGTTTGTATGTCATACTTACTATTATCGTGTCGGAGAATGGCTGTCACGCCTTGTCGCGAACGGGTATCCCGTGCGATAGGTCTGGCAACCGGATTCAGGCGGAAAGGAATGCATAATGGCGACGCAGGCAAAGATCGCAGACATTTGCAGCGAAGCGGAATGGAATGCACGGCTGGAACTGGCCGCCTGCTATCGCATTTTCGACATGCTGGGGTGGAGCGAATCCATCTACAACCACATCAGCGTGAGGGTGCCCGATGAACCCGATGCTTTCCTGATTAACCCCTTTGGCCTGCTGTGGGGTGAAGTCACGGCGTCAAACCTCGTCAAGATCGACATTGATGGCAACACTTTGTCGGGCAATTACCCGGTGAACAAGGCCGGCTTTACCCAGCATGCCTATTTCCACCGCCACCTCGACTGGGCGCATGCCATTGTGCACACGCACACGCCCGATACGATGGCAGTCTGCGCGACCGAGGGAGGGCTGGCGCCGACCAATTTCTACAGCTGCTTCTTCCAGGGGCATATCGGCTATCACGATTTCGAAGGCATTACCGTGCGCGAGGAAGAGGGCGCGCGCTTGCTGGAGAACCTGGGCACTAATCGCATTCTGATGCTGCGCAATCATGGCCCGGTGGTGATGGGGCGCACGGTGGCGGAAATGTTCCTGTCCTACTACATGCTTCAGCGCGCCTGCGAAGTGCAGGTGAAGACTGCCAGCATGGGCAAGCCGATCATTGTGCCGCCCGAAGTGATCGCCGTGCATCAGCGGGACCAGAACCAGGTCGAGCTGCCCGGCGGCCCCGGCCATGCCGATCTGCAGGCATGGATCCGCAAGCTGGACAGCATTGACCGCAGCTGGCGCGACTGAACTCGCTTAGGGTCGCATGTCGAAACTCACCGTCAATACCCGCCCGGTCCAGTTCGATATGGACCCGGACACGCCTCTGCTCTGGGCGCTGCGTGATGCTGCGAACCTGACCGGCACGAAATATGGCTGCGGCGAAGGCGATTGCGGTGCCTGCATGGTGATCGTCGATGGCGAGGCCTTGCGCAGCTGCCTGATCACCATTGCCGAGGCAGAGGGGCGCTTTGTCACCACCATCGAAGGGCTCAGCCGCGATCGCAGCCATCCGGTGCAACAGGCGCTGGTGGCAGAACAGGCGATCCAGTGCGGTTTCTGCACGCCGGGCATTGCCCTGTCCGCCGCCGCGCTGCTGGCGCGCAATCCCGATCCGGGCGAGCAGGAAATCCGCGACGCGATCCCCAATATCTGCCGCTGCGGCGTCTATCCCCGCCTGATCCGCGCGGTGCAGCGCGCCGGGCGGGTGATCCGGCGGGAGGAGCGGATCAGCGCCGCCCCCGCGCCGGGGATCAGCGCCGAAGATGCGGCAAGGGCGGTGCCTGCGATGGCCCCCTCTGCCCCGGCCGAGGGTGAATAGAGATCAGAGCTTCACCTTCACGCCAAAACTCGCGCTGAGCGGCGTGCCCGGCTGGATATTATTGGCGCCATGCGCGCTGGGGTAATAATCCCGGTCAAACAGGTTTTCGATATTCACCTGCAGCGAAATCCGGTCTGACACATCGTAATAGGCCGCCAGATCGACCCGTGCATAGGCGGGCAGCTTCACATTGCTGCCCAGCGCCGCATCCTGCCTGGACTGCCACACCACGCCCGTGCCCAGGGCAAAGGCATCGGACAGCTTGTAACGCGCCCAGGCCGAGGCCTGATGCGTGGGCAATTGCTGCAAAGGCGTGCCTGCCACTGCGCTGCGTGTATCGCTGCGGATTTCCCCGTCGAGATAGGTATAGCCCAGATTGAGCTGCAGCTTTTCATTCACTGCGCCCGCCAGCTGGACCTCCAGCCCTTCGACCCGGCTCGATCCGGTCAGGATCACGAAGCCGGGATTGAGCGGGTCCGTGGCGGTGGTGTTCGTCCGATCCATGCGGAAAATGGCGGCGGTGAAGAACAGGCCCGGATTGACCAGCCACTTCGCGCCGATCTCGTAATTTTCGAACCGTTCCGGATCCAGCGTGGCGCTGTTGCTGTCCAGCACAGTGAACTGGTCGCCCGATTGCGGCAGGAAGCTACGGCTGTAACTGCCATAGAAGGACAAGCTCTCCATCGGTTTCGCCACCACGCCAAAGCGCGGGCTCCACATCGTGTCCTTGCGGCGCGCGGCGAAGCCATTGACCAGATTGGCGGATTCCAGCGTGATCTCATCATAGCGCAGGCCGCCGATCAGTTGGAAGTGATCACCAATGGCGATCTGGTCCTGCACATAGGCGGAAAACATATCCAGCTGTGACATGCTGTTGCGCGAAATTCCCGCCACTTGTGTGCCGGATACTCCCAGCCTGCGGGCCAGCGGCACAGTCAGGCGGCTCGACCCGTCGCTGAAGATCACATTATGGCGATCCGCATCGGTTTGCTGGTTGGCGAATTCGAACCCGGCCAGCAGCGTGTGATGAAGCGGCCCGGTGGAGGTTTGCCACACCAGATTGCCTTGCCCGATCCAGTTCTCCCGGCTGGTGCCTGACGTATAGCCGGTTAGGTCCACCGTCGTTGCGGTTGCACCAGAGGGCACGACATTGGCGTAGAACTTGTCGTAATTCGCATATTGGCCAGTCAGATTGACACTCAGCCCGTCCGAGAATTCATGCTCCAGCCTTGTGCGGGCAATATGCGCCTTGACCGTGGCGATATTGAAATCGGGATCGCCGAAAAAGGCCCGGTCATAGCCGCGTAGCGGGCCATTCCCGAGCGAGGGGATGCCGCGATCGGTCACGCGGCGATCATCTTCGTAATTATAGCTTGCCGTCAGGCGCGTGGCTGCGCCCAGTTCTACTGTGACCGTTGGCGCAATGCCGAAAAACCGGCCATCATAGGCGTCCCGCTGATTGGCGAAATCCTCGTAAGTGGCGTTGATCCGCAGGCCCGCCATATCGCTCAGCGGCGTGTTCACATCACCCGCCAGCGACCATGCGCCAAATGTGTCGAGTGAGGCGTTGCCTTGCGCAAAGAAGCGGGACGGATTTGCCTGCTTGCTCACGCGGTTGATCACGCCGCCAGCGCCGCCACGCCCGAAGATCAGCGCATTCGCGCCCTTGAGCACTTCGACGCGCTCAGTCGCGTAGAGCGGGCGATAATATTCCGCATCGTCACGCAGCCCGTCGAGATAGAAATCGGCGGTGCTGGACTGCCCCCGAATATAGACCTGATCACGATGCCCTTCGCCGGTATCGAGCGAAATGCCTGGCACATAGCGCAAGGCTTCGCCAAGCTGGGTCATGCCCTGATCGTCAATCTGGTCGCGGGTCAGCATGGTTGCTGACTGCGGCACGTTGATCAGCGGGGTCGGGGTCTTGGTCGCACTCGTTCCGTCATTGCTGGAATATCCGTCACGCTGGCCGGTCACGATAATATCGGCAGGCAGATAATCGCGATCCTCCGCCGTTTCGGCATGGGCGATGGCTGGCCATGCGGCGCAAGTGGCCCCTGCCAGCAAAACAGCGCGGCGGATTGTGGTGGAACTCATAACTACCTCGTCCTTGCGAATCATTCTCAATCTCAAGAGCGTCCTAATTGCGAATGGTTATCAATTGCAAGGATGAAATCCGCTCTTGGCGAAAAAAGTCTTGCCGGTTAGGCGGGGGCAAAGTTTCAGGAGGACAGCATGAAAGCCACGATCTGGCACAATCCCAATTGCAGCAAATCGCGCATGGCGCTGGAAACGCTGCAGGCGCGCGATCATATTGATCTGGAAGTGGTGAAATATCTCCAGCACCCGCCCAGCCGTGAAAAGCTGGCGCAGCTTTATCGCGATGCCGGGATGGCCGCGCGCGAGGGGCTGCGCACCAGCGGCACTGACGCGAAGGAACGGGGCCTGACCGAAGCCGATGATGACATTGTGCTGGACGCCATGGCCGCCGATCCCAAGCTGATCGAACGCCCGCTGGTGGAAACGGAAAAAGGCGTGCGCCTGTGCCGCCCGCCAGAGGCGATTCAGGATATCCTCTAATCCATGCCGGATGCGGTCAGCTCTGCATCATCGCCGAGCGAGCGCCAGCCAAGGATCAGCACCGCCGCGCATAACAGAGCGACTGTGGTGAAGCTCAGCCAGTCCGAATGATTGTAAAGCCATACGCCGATGACCGGGCCGAAGATGAAGGCCAGGCCATTGGCAGAGGTAACAATCCCGGAAACCTGGCCCTGCTCTGCCCGGTTGACCGCCAGCGAAGAACCTGCGGTAAAGCCGGGCCGGAACAGGCCGAAACCCATTGATGCCAGCGCAAAGCTGACTGCGATGGCATGCAAATCCTGCGATGCGCCCACCAGCAATGTGCCCGCACCCCCCAGCAGCACACCCCACAGGGTGGACGCGCGCGGGCCCAGTTTGAGCAGGGGGATAATCCCCCACTGTACCAGCAATGTGGCGATTGCCCCGCTCATCATCACCAGACCGATCGGCCCCGCGCCTGCGGTCGGATCGTCGCGCAGATTGAGCCGGTCGAGCACCATGAAGCCTACCGTACCCAGGATCATTGCATGGGCGTGCCCGCCCAGCAGGCCTGCGGTCAACCATGGGCGCAGCCGCATATCCGACCATTGCAACCGCTCCGGCTTGCTGCTGTCCTCGCTGCTATCGTCATCACTGGATGGAGAGTTGGCGGAATAGGGCACGGCAAAGGCCTTGCCCCTGGCGGCAAATTGCGGTTCGTCATTGGGCAGCCGCATTCTCAGCATGACCAGCACACCTGTTGCCAGCAGACCAAAGATGAAGAACGGGCCGGTCAATCCGAAACCGGGCGTGATCATCAGCGGTGCCAGAGCCGGACCAATCACCGTTCCCAGCGCAAAGCTGGAAGCCACCATGGACAGTGCCCGTGTGCGCTCGCTGCGTGGTGTGCGGCTGGCGACATAGGCTTGCACGGCGGGCGGCGCGGCAGAGCCGAAGCCGCCATAGAGGCTGCGTGTCAGTGCAAACAGGATCAGAGTGGGGATGGCGGTCATCATCCCCGCCAGACCGGCCCACAGCACACCACCCGAAAGCACGAAAGAGGTCGTAAAACCGGCCAGACCAAGCGCCATCATCGCCTTGCGCCCGCGCCGGTCCGACCGCCGGGCCCAGATCGGGGCGCAAAAGACCCACAGCAAGGCTGACCAGCTATAGGCCAGGCTGATCGCTTCATCGGCCACGCCCAGCGCGGTGCCGATGGAGGGCATGACCGATTGCATCGCTGTGTTGCCCGCTGCGGTAACCAGCATGACCATGAACAGCAACGCCATGCGCCCCCGCGTAATTACGCTGGTCTGAGCTGAAGGGGCCAATGTTTCCGGGGCTTGCACCATGTCTTGCCGCTACGACTGACGAGGCAAGGTTGCAATGGCCTCGCGAATTTGCGACTCCCCTAGGGGAAATCACCGGTGTCGGCTTCGGCGCCGCTATACAGGGTCTTTTTCTTGAGCAATTCCAATCAAATAGCCCAACGTCGCACGCCCAGCCTTGGCCAGCGTATGCGCCGTCTGTTCGGCCAGTGGGGCGTCTTTTTCGAGGGATTCGTCAAATATCCGCGCATGGTCGGCTCGGTCATTCCGTCATCGCGCTTCACTATCCGCAAGATGTTGGCTCCGGTGAAGTGGGACGAATGTGATCTGTTTGTCGAATATGGCCCCGGCGTGGGAACCTTTTGCTATCCGGTGCTGGAACGGATGCGTGGCGATGCGACGCTGATCGTGATCGACACCAATCCGCTGTTTATCGACTATCTCACCAGGACCATTCGCGATAGCCGCTTCCACGCCGTGCTCGGCTCTGCCGAGGATGTGGAAGAGATCGTGAGAGCGCATGGTTTTGACCATGCCGATTATGTCCTGTCCGGCCTGCCATTTTCCACCCTGCCGGATGGCGTGGGGGAAAATATCGCCGCAGCCACGCATCGCGTGCTCCGACCGGGCGGTGCCTTTCTGGTCTATCAGTTCACCGCTGCCTGCCGTGACTTCATGGCTCCGCATTTTCAGCGGATCGATGCGGGTTATGAATTCTGGAACATCCTGCCCTGCAAGCTTTTCTGGGGCTGGAAGCAGTAATTACTCGAAAGGTTCGCTGGCAGCCTTTGGCGATCCGCCCGATAGCTGACGGTGGATCGCGGCCAGCGCAGAGATCATGATCATCGCGGTAATGGCATTGACGGCCGAGCCGATCACGCCATTGCCGATCAGCGCAATCTCGCTGCTGGCCAGAGCAAATAGCAGCCCGCCAATTGCAGAAACAACCACGGACACGACCACCACTGCGATAATCAGCAGCAGGAAGAAGAGGAAGATCGACAGGCTGTTGCCCTTGGTCAGGGCCCAGCTGCGCTGCATCGCCGTGATCGGATTGCGCACACCCTCGATTGCCAGCACCGGTGCGCTGAGCGAGAATTTGACCCAGATATAGGCGACCGCCGCCAGCGCGACGAGGCCCAGCAGAATGCCCAGCGGTACCGCTATCGCTGCGCCAATTCCTACGGGAATGACCACGACCAGCGCCATCAGGAAACCCTGCAGGATCTGAATCGCGAAATAGGGCAGCAGACAGGCCAACCCCGTTTTCAGCGCTTCCCCCACAGTTGGCCGGCTCGCATCGCTGAGCAGGGACAACAGGGCCAGCACGCCGGCCCCCTGAATCAGCGACAGGATAATCATGGGGATGGCCATGCCGGAATAGAAATTCATCACCGCTTCCATCGCGGCATCAGGATTGGCTGCTGCCTGTGCCTGCAGGGCCTCGGCAGAATCACCCATCCACAGCATCAAGGCCAGATTGGGCAGGAAGACAAACACGCCCACCACCACCAGCATCACGTCGCGATTGGCGGACATCATCTCTGTCGCGGTGTCCCATGCACGGCTCATATCAAATTTCATCGCGCCAAATCCTTCATGCTGTCTTTCCCCCTTGATATGCCGGGAAGTAGTCGCCACGCAAATAGCATGATGGCCGATTTGCCCGAAGAGATCGAATGGCGTCGCGAAACGGGGCAGCTTCCCTATCGCGCTGTGCTGGAGGAAATGGAACTGCGCAACCGCGCCATTGCGGCGGGCGATGCGCGGGAACTGGTGTGGCTGCTGGAACATCCGCCGGTCTACACCGCCGGGACCAGCGCGGGGGAGGGTGAACTGCTCGATCCGCGATTCGAAGTGGTCGAGGCCGGGCGCGGCGGGCGCTATACCTATCACGGGCCGGGGCAGCGGATCGGCTATGTGCTGCTCAATCTCTCCCAGCGGGGCAAGGATGTGCGGCGCTTCGTCCATGCGCTGGAAGGCTGGGTGATGGCGACGCTGGCTGATTTCGGGGTGGAAAGCTGGCGTGCGGATGGGCGCATCGGCATCTGGACCCGCGATATTGACGGCAGCGAAGCAAAGATCGGCGCAATCGGCGTGCGGGTGCGGCGCTGGGTCACCATGCATGGTTTCTCCGTCAATCTTGCGCCTGACTTGTCCCATTTTACCGGCATCGTGCCTTGCGGGATTTCCGAATATGGCGTCACCAGTCTAGCCCGGCTGGGCATAGAGCTTGCGCCCGAGGCATGGGATGAGGCAATGCTGCACCATGCCGGGGATTTCCTCGACGATATAGCCAGTGCCTGCGGAGAGACCAACGCATGAATGCCCGAATGATTGTTGCTGCCCCGCTGCTGGCCGCGCTGGCGCTTGCCGGGTGCAAGGATGAACCGCAAACGGCTCCGGCGGCAAAAGGCGCGGCGAAGGCAGTTGGCGATGTGAAGGGCGGATCACTCAGCGATGCGATGGTCCCGCTGGACCAGCTCAAATCCAAATCGCCTGCGCTCAAGATTGATCCGGAAGACAAGGGCACCACGGTCCGCCCGGATTCCGGCGCGGGCGCGGCACCAGACGGGAATGATCAGGCCGAAGCACCTGTGGCAGCCGAGCAAGCGGCGCCGGACTCCAATCCTGCGGCATCCGAGGCTGCCGAATAGAGGTCTATGCGTCTTCCCAATGCAGCAGGGTCTGGGCCTGATGCAATTGGCGCTTTTCTATGATCCTGTCCCGCAAGGTCACTGCTTCTGCGGAGGGATTGCTGGCAAACAGCGCGACAATTTCGCGCGCATCGGCCAGCTCTTCGCGGGTCGCGGCAAAGGCCCGGTTGATCACGCGCACCTGTCTCGGGTTGACCGCCTGCATTCCGGTAAAGCCATCGGCCCGGGCGGAACTGACTGACCATTCCAGTTCATCCGATTCCGAATTGCCCGGCGGAACAGTATCCACGGCCATCAGCCCTCTTGCGCGCGCAGTCAGCAGCATCATGGCGCGAACCTGTTGCATGGCATGGGTCCATTGCCCGTTTTCATCGCGAACCCGCGTGGCATCCAGATTCCGCGCCAGCGCAGCCGCATTCCAGATCATGCCGGAAACACGCGGATGCAGATTCTCGGCAAAACTGGCAATATTCAGGGCGGCAGCGGGCGTATCTCCCACCTGCGGCATGATGGCGGTGGACCCATGCTCCAGCCGGTTGCGCTGTTCCAGCTCATAGATTTCAGCGGCGATCATCTGCACATCTTGCGGGCCATTGGCCCGGGCCAGAATAATCCCCTGCGGCCCGCCCTGCATCACAGCCACCAGATCATCGCGCCAATACGGCGTATCCAGCGGGTTGATGCGCACCCAGCGCTGATACTGGCGCTGCGAAATGACTTGCTCCGAATGAGATTTCAGCCAGTCCAGCGCTTTCTGCCGGGCGTCCGGCTTGGCATCAGCAGCTACCCCTTCAACCAGATCAAGCACAACCGCTTGCGCGCCGACAGTGCCCAGCTTGGCCAGCTTCTTGTCATTGGTTGCCGGTGCAAACAGCCAGCTGCGGATCATGATGTGTCCCCTTGAGCCAGATGGCTGACGGCGTCAGGCCGTGGCTTCTGCGAGTATCGGATAGTCGATGTAACCTTCCGGCCCGGGCGTATACCAGCTTTGCGGCACATTGACATTGGGGGCCAGCGCTGCGCCCTGGCGGATACGCTCGGGCAGATCGGGGTTGGAGATGAAGGGGCGGCCAAAGCTGATCGCTTCGCATCGGCCAGAGGCAATATCCTGCGCTGCAGCTTCTGGCGTATAATCGCTGTTCAGAACGAGCGGGCCGGTGAAGTGCTGGCGGATCAGCGCATCCTGTTTGGGCACATCGGTCTGGCCAAAGGTCCCGTCCGGCCCCGGCTGGCGCAATTCGAGGAAGGCGAGGCCGTATTTCTCCAGCCGCCGCGCGGCTTCGCTGAAAGTGCCTTCAGGATCGGGATCATCCACCCCTTGCGAATCTCCATTCGGGGATAGGCGAACGGAAACCCGGTCTGCCCCCCAGATGTCCACCAGCCGTGCGGTCACTTCATCAAGCAGACGAGCGCGGTTTTCAGCACTGCCGCCATAGGCATCTTCGCGCAAATTGGAGCTGCGACGCAGGAACTGGTCGATCAGATAGCCATTGGC
>JAGREF010000216.1 GCA_020446665.1 Sphingomonadaceae bacterium | reverse complement strand
TCAGGGCAATGCCTGGAAGCTGGTGAAAGCTGGCAGCTGCACCAAGATCACGACCCCGAACGGCAAAGGTTCGCTGAGCCCGATCCAGCGCTGAGCGCCTGGGGGAGAAACACCATGCAAGCCGTTCTGAACCTTTATGACCGGGTGATCGCCCTCCTTTCCGGCCGTATTGCGGAAGGAGCGGCATTGCTGGTGTTGCGCGTCGCGCTGGCTGGGATTTTCTGGCGTTCGGGTCGCACCAAGGTGGTGGAAGGCAGCTGGCTGGAGGTCAGCGACACAACCCGCTTTCTGTTTGAGACAGAATATGCGGGTGTGCCGCTGCTGCCCTCCGACCTCGCGGCTACCCTTGCCACCTGGTCCGAACATCTCTGGCCTGCCCTGCTGGTGCCCGGCCTCGCGACGCGCTTTTCCGCGCTGGCTCTGTTGGGGATGACGCTGGTGATCCAGTTCTTCGTCTATCCCGAAGCATGGTGGAGCGTGCATATGATCTGGGCGGCCATGGCGCTGATCCTGATCAGCCGGGGCGGCGGGGTCTTTTCCCTCGACGCACTAATTGCCAAGGTGCGCAAGTGATCGCGGATGAGAAAACTCTCTCGCGGCTGATGGCCGCATCCCAGCGCGGGGACAAGCGGGCCTATGCCACGCTGCTGGAAGAGGCCTCGCGCTGGCTGACCCGCTATTTCCGCCGCAAGATCGCGCCCGAACATTTGGACGATCTGGTGCAGGAAGTGCTGGTCTCGCTCCATCGCAAGCGCGCCAGCTATGATCCGGCGCGGCCTTTCCTGCCATGGCTGGCGGCCATCGCCCGCTATCGCTGGGTCGATCATCTGCGCAGCGCCTATCGCCGCCAGGAACAGGCGCTGGAGCATGAAGATCCCGGCGAAGAAGGCGGACAGGAAGCGGTGCTGGCACGGATGAGCCTCGACCGGCTGCTGGAAAACCTGCCCATCGGGCAAGCCGAAGTGATCGAACTGGTCCGGATCGAAGGACACAGCATTGCAGAAGCGGCGGCTCTTTCGGGGCAAAGCGAATCCCTTGTAAAAGTGAATATCCATCGCGGACTGAAGAAACTGTCTGCGTTGATCGAGAAGGCTGAATAAAATGAACGGTGACCTCCCCCCCAAGCCGGTGAGCGGCCTGATCGACGAATTGACCGCCGATCTGGAGCCTGTGCACATCATGCGCGGGCGCGACGGCATGGCTCTGGCGCTGGCCGCGCTGGCTGTCACAGTGGTGGCCGTGGCGCTGATCGCCGGGCTGCGCGAAGGCTTGATGAGCAGCGCCCCGCCCAGCTTCTTCCTGATTGCCAATCTGTTGCTGCTGCTGCTCGGGCTGGCTGCAGCCACGGCAGTAGTAAGCATGGCCGGGCCGCGTGTGGGCAACCGCCATGATGCGCCGAAATGGGCACTGGCCATGGTCACGGTGCTGCCGCTGGCCGCGCTGGCATCGCTGACCGGGCCGGGCCAGCTGACCCATGCGCTGGGCGATGACAATTATGGCTGGCAATGCGCCGCCTATGGCTCGATCAGCGCGATGCTGGTCGCCGCTGCGCTCACCGCATGGTTGCGGCGCGGCGCGCCTGTCTCGCCCGAGCGGGCGGGCCTGTGGACCGGCGTGGCGGCGGGCGCGTTGGGCAGCGCGGCCTATGGCCTGCATTGCCCGATCGACAGCATGGCGCATCTGGGCATCTGGCACATGCTGCCTGTGGCGGTGTGCGGCGCGCTGGGGCGGGTTGCGCTGCCTCCGCTGCTGCGCTGGTAGGTCGCAAATCGCAACGGGATAGACTGCTTCACAAAGCGCGCTAGGATGCTGCCGAAATAAAACAGATTTCGGGAGAATCGGATGCATCCACGCGACCATCTGGCCGAGCGCGGCGACCAGCCTGCCTTCATCATGGCGGGCAGTGGCCGTTCGATGAGCTATGCCGAGCTGGAGCGCGCCGCCAATAAGGGCGCGCATCTGCTGCGCCAATGCGGGCTGCAGCGCGGCGATGCGATTGCGATGATGGTGGAGAATTGCCCGGAATTCTTCACCACCTACTGGGCCGCGCAGCGTTGCGGTTTGTTCATCACTCCCATTGCGATCCATCTGACCGCGCCGGAAGCCGCCTATATCATCGGCAATTGCGGGGCCAGGCTGGCAGTGCTCTCTGCCGGGATCGGCGAAACGACGCGGCGGCTGGTGGCAGAAAGGGCAGAGCTGATGCCCGCTGTGCAGCATGTCTTTGGCCATAATGGGATGCAGGGCGTGGCTGACTGGACCGAGGCTTGCGCGCCCTTGCCCGGCACACCGATTGCCGATGAGAGCCAGGGTTTCCAGATGCTCTATTCCAGCGGCACGACCGGCCAGCCCAAGGGCGTGAAAATGGCTCTTCCCGAAGGGCCGGTGGAGGGCGAACCGCCGATCGCCCCGCAATTGGCGGCGATGTGGCAGATGGGGCCGCATACGCGCTATCTCTCACCCGCCCCGCTCTATCACGCCGCGCCGCTGCATTATTCAACCGCGGTGCAACGCATGGGCGGCACGGTGGTGGTAATGGAGAAATTCGATCCGGCAGGCTTCCTCGCGGCGATCGAGAAATACCAGATCATGATGACACAGGTCGTGCCGACCATGTTCATCCGCCTGCTGAAATTGCCGGAGGCAGAGCGCACGGCCCACGATCTTTCCACGCTGAAACTGGTGATCCACGCCGCCGCGCCCTGCCCGGTGGAGGTGAAGCGGCAGATGATCGACTGGCTAGGCCCGATCATCTACGAATATTACGCTGGCAGCGAAGGCAATGGTACCGCGCTGATCACGCCGCAGGAATGGCTGGAACATCCCGGCTCCGTGGGCCGCCCGGTCAATTGCTCCGTCCATATTTGCAGCGATGACGGCAGTGAATTGCCGCAGGGCGAAGTGGGCAATATCTATTTCGAAAGCGCCAGCACTTTCGAATATCTCGACGATGCAAAGAAAACGCAGAATTCCCGCCACCCCGACCATCCCGACTGGTCCACGCTGGGCGATGTCGGCTGGCTGGATGAAGACGGCTATCTCTTCCTCGCCGACCGCAAGGATTTCATGATCATCACTGGCGGGGTAAATGTCTATCCGCAGGAAGTGGAACACCATCTGGTGCTGCATGATGCTGTGACCGACGCCGCCGTGTTCGGCATACCCGATCCCGATTTTGGCGAGCGCGTAGTGGCGGTGGTCCAGCTGGACGACATGGCGCAGACTGGCGATGCGCTGGCGGAAGTGCTCGACGCCTATTGCCGCGAAAGCCTCAGCCGCGTGAAATGCCCTCGCAGCTTCCACTTTACGGACCAGCTGCCGCGCTATGAAAATGGCAAGCTCTACAAGAAGAAATTGCGCGAGGAATTCCTCGCCGGTCTGGAGGCCAACGCATGATCGCCGCCGCATTTTCCGCATGGCTGCTGCTGATGGCGTTGACCGGCATTGTCCGCATGCGCCCGCATGGCCCGCCGGGCACCGCCATTATCGCATGGTGGATCCCCAGCTTTCTCGCACAGTCGCAAGCCTTCCCGCTGGCGCTGGTGAGCGCCGCGCTGGCCGCCTGGCAATGGCGGGCGGGCATAACGCTGTCCGCCGGGCCGATCATGGCGGTGCTGGCTGCCTGCGCTTTTGCGCTCGCCCATTGGCGCAACCGTGCGGATGGCAAGGCGATCATGGCGGAGGCCGGTCTGACCCCGCGCCTGCCGCTGCTCGCCGGTTTGCAGGCTGGCTTTGGATCGAAAGCGGGCACGCGCAAGATCGCGGATATTTCCTATGGCCCGCATGGGGGCGCCAACCGGCTCGATCTGATCCTGCCCGCCAATATGCCGAAAGCCCCCGCGCCGGTGCTGCTGCATGTGCATGGCGGCGGATGGATTGTCGGCAAGAAGAACGAACAAGCCTTGCCCTTGCTGCGCGAAATGGCACGGCGTGGCTGGGTCTGCGTGGATATTGATTATCGCCTGGGCCCGAAGAACCGCTGGCCTGCGATGATCGAGGATGTGCTGCGCGCGCTCCACTGGACAAAGGAAAACATCGCAGAGCATGGCGGGGACCCGGCGCGGATCTTTATCACCGGCGGCTCGGCTGGCGGGCACCTCTCTTCGCTCGCTTTGCTCTGCCATGATGATCCGGTGTTCAAACCCGGATTCGAACAGGCCGATTGTTCGCTCGCGGGCGGGGTGCATCTCTATGGCCGCTACGACTTCCTCGACCGCGAGAAGCTGTGGCACCGCAACCATCAGGCCATGATCGAATGGGAATCACAAAAGGTGCTCCCCGGCCCGCCCGCCAGCGCGCCGGAATTGTGGGACAAGGCCTGCCCCATCGCGAGAGTGCGCGGCGACAGCCCACCCGTCTGGCTGATCCACGGGTGCCACGACACGCTGATCCCGAACGAAGAAGCAAAGGCGATGGCCAAACGCTGGCGCGAGGCGGGCGCAGAGGTGAAGCTGACCGAACTGTCCGGCGGGCAGCACGCCTTCGATATCCTCACCAGCGCGGTGACCGTGGGGCATGTTCAGGCGGTGGCGAAGTGGCTTGAGGAGCGGGCTGGAGACTGATCCCGCCCCCAGCGTCGCCCCGTGCTTGACACGGGGTTTGGCTTTTCCTGGAGTGTTGGTGTGCGAGGCTTTGCATGGCAGTGTCAGGGGCGCTGTGTTCGACATGCGAGAGGCGGAATGGCGGGAGACCTTGCGCAAAAGGTAGCCAAGCCCCGTGTCGAGCACGGGGCGACGAGTTAGGAAGCTTGGTGATGGGCCGGCAGGCCCTCTCATTCTCCTCGTCTCAGATCCCAGCCGCGCTTGATCGAACCACCACATAAGCGTGCACAATCACTTGCCCCCCAAAGGCGCAACCCTCTGCGTCTCTGCGTGAAACAAACCAGCGCCTGGTAGCGGGGACACGCAATAGCATGTCCCCGCCCTGCCCTACAGCACCGGCCCCCTTTCAAATCGCGCGGCTGATCACTTCCTTCATGATCTCGCTCGTGCCGCCGAAAATGCGAGTTACCCGCGCGCCGCGCCAGAGTTTGGCGATGTGGTATTCGTTCATATAGCCTGCACCGCCGAACATCTGCAGCGCCATGTCGGCCAGCCGGTTCTGCATTTCGGTGTGCCACAGCTTCGCCGCCGCCGCTTCTTCCACCGTCAGCTTGCCTTCAACATGTTTCCTGAGAGCCCAATCGAGATGGGCCCAGCCAACCTGCAATTCGGTCTGCATTTCCGCCAGTTTGAAGCGGGTATTCTGGAAGTCGAATACGGTGCGGCCAAAGGCCTTGCGAT
>JAGREF010000215.1 GCA_020446665.1 Sphingomonadaceae bacterium | reverse complement strand
AGACACGAAGACACGAAGGGCTTCGCTGCGCGCCGCAGGCGCTATGACAGACGAAACCTTGCCTCCTGCAGGTGAGACTGGAGATGAAGTGCGGCTTCGCCGCGAGCGCGACAACTTCGTGCCTTCGTGCCTTCGTGTGAACCAAAACACTTCTTCTCCTCTCCGCGCCTCTGCGCCTCTGCGCGAACCAAAAAAGCGCCGCATCGCACTGCGCCTTGGCCTGCGGCAAGTCGATGGCCTGCCCGAGCATGTTGCAGCAAGGCTGGTGTCAGAGCGTGAGAGGGGCGGGGCCTATGCCGATGTCGCTGCGCTACGCGAACGGGCGGGGATCGGCCCGGCCCATGTCGAAAGGCTTGCCAGCGCGGACTGCTTTACCTCGCTCAAGCTGCCCCGGCGGCAGGCCTTGTGGGATGCGCGCAGTCTGGTTGCTGCGCCCGACCTGCCGCTGTTCCGCCATGCGGCCGAGCGCGAGGAAGGGGCAGAAAAGGCGCAAACTCAATTGCCTGCCATGCCTTTGTCAGAAGAGGTGGTGACCGATTACCAGACCACGCGGCTCAGCCTGAAAGCGCATCCGCTCTCCTTCCTGCGCGCCGGCCTGGCCGAGCGCGGCTTTATCCGCGCCAGCGAACTGCGCGAGCGCAAGTTCCGTTCCATGGTCCATGTCGCCGGTGTGGTGCTGGTGCGCCAGCGCCCCGGCAGCGCCAAGGGTGTGTGCTTCATCACGCTGGAAGATGAAACCGGCGTGGCCAATCTCGTCATCTGGCCTGACCTGATGGAGAAACAGCGGCGCGTGATCATGGGCGCGCGGCTGATGGAGGTGCGCGGGCGCGTGGAATATGATGACGAGGTAATCCATGTGATCGCGCAGAATCTGGTCGATGCGACGGATAGGCTGCATGCCCTGTCGGATGATCTGCTCAATCCCGCGCTGGCCCGCGCCGATGTAGTGGCACACCCGATCAGCGGCGGAAGGGGGAAAGAGATTATCCGCCCGCGCAATCTGATCCTGCCTGCTCCAGGGGAGAAGGAACCCAACACGCGCGGCCATCCACGCGATGCGCGGATCGTGCCGCGCATGCTGCCGCCCTCGCGCGATTTTCACTGATCGCAAGCCTGTGCCGTATCGGGCCAGCGCCGCCATGGCTCGCGCAGACCGCTCCCATCTGGAGTATAGAGCGGCCGGATATACGGAGACTGGCCATGCGCATCACTGCTCGTTCTATCGCACGCATCGCACCGCTGCTGGCGCTTGCCGCAACCGGCACGGCGCAGGCCTATGACCCCATCGTCAGCAAGCAAGGCTGGGTCCGCGTCGATTCCTACCAGGACCGGCAATGCTATGGCGAAGTGGGCACCAATGGCCGGTTCTATGTACTGGCGGTCTATGGCATGGAACCGGGCGAACGGGCACAGTTGACCATCACCAATGGCGATATGCAGCCGATCCGCCGCGAAGTGCGCGCAAATAGCGGTGGAAAATGGACCGATTACTACATCCCCTTCCGTTTCGGCACAGGGGAAGGTGGCTATGTCACCGCAACGATCAGCGGCCAGAGCTGTCAGGTGCCGCTCGGCTTTAGCTGGCAGCGCAGCAAGGGTTGGGAAGAAAAGCCGCCGCTGCGCAATCCCTATCGCTAAACACGCGCTTGCATCGCCGCCCCGGCGTGCCATGGGGCGCAGATGTTCGATGCAGAACGCCTGCTAGCCTTTACGCTTGTCACAGCCATGACCAGCCTCGTGCCGGGGCCATCCATGCTGTTTGTGCTCAGCCAGTCCATCTGGCGCGGCGCATGGTCGGGCATGGCTGCGCTGATGGGGCTGCAACTGGGATATCTGTTCTGGTGGTTGCTCGCGGCATTGGGGCTGGGGACGCTGGCAAAAGAGTGGCCAGTCGCCTTTTACCTGCTCGCCATAGGTGGTGCGCTCTACCTTATCTGGCTGGGGGTCAGCGCGCTGCGCCATTCCACACATCCGCAAGACGATATGGCGCGCCCGGCGCATCAGCCATCGACCCATGCCTTCCGAGACGGAATCACGGTTGCCATCGGCAACCCGAAATCGCTGGTCTATATGGTTGCGATCATACCGCCCTTTATTGATCCGGCGCTGCCAGTCGGGTGGCAGATAGCTACGCTGGCTCTGGTTGCTGCCATCATCGATCTCATGCTGGGCGGCATCTATATCGGGGCGGGCAAGGGGCTGGCAGCGGCCATGGCACGGCCCGCAACGCGCGCATGGCTTGACCGCGGTGTAGGAGTGATCTTCCTGGCTATCGCACTGGGCATCCTCGCGGAACTTTGGTTCCACGGCCCGCAATAGGGCCTCAGGCCTCCAGCGAATACCCCGCAGACCGCACGGTGCGGATTGGGTCTTTCACCCCTTCGATCTCGATTGCCTTGCGCAGGCGGCGGATATGGACATCGACCGTTCGCAATTCGATATCGCTGCCCGTGCCCCATACGCCATCGAGCAATTGCCCGCGGCTGAAAACGCGGCCCGGGCTTTCCATCAGGAATTTAAGCAGGCGATATTCAGTCGGGCCGAGCTGCAACACTTTGCCGCGCCGCTCCACCCTGTGCGCCACCGGATCAAGGCGGATTTCGCCCACTTCGATAGATTCGCCGGCCAGTGCAGGGCGGATGCGGCGCATTACCGCTGCGACACGGGCGAGCAATTCGCGCGGACTGAAGGGTTTGGTCAGATAATCGTCCGCACCGGTTTCCAGCCCGCGAATCCGGTCATCCTCTGCCTCGCGCGCGGTCAGCATGATGATCGGAACATGGGCAGTTGCCTTGTCCCGGCGCAGGCGTCGGCAGACTTCAATCCCGCTGGTCCCCTCGATCATCCAGTCGAGGATGACGAGATCCGGTGCATCCTCGGCAGCCAGGATCAGCGCTTCATCCCCATCGGGTGTTGCGCGGACATCATAGCCTTCGTTGCGGAACCGATATTCAAGCAACTCCAGCAGCGCTGGATCATCTTCGACAAGGAGGAGCTTGGCTGCTGACACGTCACGACTCGCTATCTGTTGGTGGGCAGACCAAGCACGTGCAATGTTACACTTTCACGACCCTAATATGGCACCGCTACGGTATCAGTGATCCTCATCCGGCGGATAGAGGCCAGTCGCGGCAAAATGCACCATTTCAGCGACATTGGTCGCATGGTCGCCGATCCGTTCGATATTGCGGGCAATGAACAGGATCTGCGCCGCGCTGGAAATCGTGGCCGGATTTTCGACCATATAGCTCACAACATTGCGGAAAATGCTGTTGTAGAAGGCATCAACCTTGGAGTCCGCAGCGATCACTTCGCGCGCCAGCACCGGATCGCGGGCGGCATAGGCGGTCAGCACATCATGCACCATTTCGCTGGCCAGTTCGGCCATCGCCGGCAGCAGGGCGAGCGGTTCGAAATGCTTGCGCTCGTCAATATCCTTGACCCGCTTGGCGATGTTCTTGGAATAATCGCCGATCCGCTCGACCACGCCGGCGATTTTCATCGCCGCGATCACTTCGCGCAGATCGTCTGCCATGGGCGCGCGCAGGGCGATGATGCGTACAGCCAGCTTGTCCACCTCGGATTCAAGCGCGTCGATCTTCTTGTCGCGCGCGACAACCTCGACAGCCAGTTCCTCGTCACCCTTGATCAGGGCTTCCATGCCCTCCTGAATGGCGACTTCAGCCAGACCGCCCATTTCCGCGATCAGGCCGCGCAGGCGGGTAATGTCTTCGTCAAATGCCTTGACTGTATGTTCGCTCATCAGCCGTACCGCCCTGTAATGTAGTCCTTGGTCCGCTCTTCGAGCGGATTGGTGAATATGTCAGAAGTACGACCATATTCCACCATTTTTCCGAGGTGGAAAAAGGCAGTTCTCTGAGATACTCGTGCGGCTTGCTGCATGGAGTGTGTCACGATGACGATGGCATAGCGGCCGCTCAGTTCGTCGATCAGTTCCTCGATCTTGGCGGTCGCAATCGGATCGAGTGCAGAACAGGGTTCGTCCATCAGGATAACTTCGGGATCAACCGCAATCGCACGCGCAATGCAAAGGCGCTGCTGCTGGCCGCCGGACAACGCAGTTCCGCTATCGGTCAGGCGATCCTTGACCTCGTTCCACAGACCGGCGCGCTGCAGCGAGCGTTCAACGATCTCGTCCAGTTCGGCCTTGCCGTCAGCCAGGCCGTGGATGCGCGGCCCGTATGCGATATTCTCGTAAATCGTCTTGGGGAAAGGGTTGGGTTTCTGGAACACCATCCCGACCCGTGCGCGCAATTGCACAACGTCCATCTTCGAACGATAGATGTCTTCGCCATCCAGCGTGATTTCGCCTTCTACGCGGGCTGACGGAATCGTGTCATTCATGCGGTTGAGCGTCCGCAGGAAGGTCGATTTTCCGCACCCGGAGGGGCCGATGAAGGCCGTCACATATTTTGTCGGAATGTCGATCGACACTTCGTCGATGGCTTTCTTGTCTCCGTAAAAGACAGATACGGCCCGCGCCTGCATTTTGGCGTTGGTTTCTTCCAGATTGGGATGGACTACAGTCACCACTTTTTCTCGAAACGGTTGCGCAGGTAAATGGCGATGCCATTCATCAGCAGGAGGAACAGCAGGAGGACGATAATAGCTGCAGATGTCCGTTCAACGAAACCGCGGTCAATTTCGTCCGACCAGAGGAAAATCTGCACCGGCAAAACGGTTGCAGGCGAAGTGAACCCATCCGGCGGCGTTGCGACAAAGGCACGCATCCCGATCATCAGCAGCGGCGCG
>JAGREF010000214.1 GCA_020446665.1 Sphingomonadaceae bacterium | reverse complement strand
GGCGCCGGTATCGACCATGAAGCGGACCGGCGCGCCATCGACATAGGCATCGGTGAAGAAATGGCCGTTTGCCCCGCGTTGCAGCGCATGGCCGCCTGAATACCATTCCTCGCCCACCGGCTTTTGCCCGGTTTCCGGGCCGGCCTGAAGCGCAGCCGCCCCCGCACCGGTTTCATCTTCCACACCATCAAGGCGCGGCGCCATCAGCGCGACCAGCCCGACAGTCATCAGGCCCAGAAAGGCATAACGGTTCATCATCAGGGCTGAACCTAGCCCGCAAGGCCTTAAGCCTGCGTAAAAGCGCGGTCTCGTCAGTCTGCCTCCGGCCCCGGATAGGCTCCGCTCCGCTTGCCTTCGGCAATAATCGCAGCGGCCCGGACATGTGCGGCCTGCACAAGGCTGCTGCCATCGCGGAACTTGCTCATACCATCGCGTTCCTCTTCGGCTTCGTAGAAGGCCGCCTGCTCCGCTAATTCAGCGTCATATTCTGCCGGAGTAAAGCAGCGCGGGCGTTCCGGATCGTAGGGGCCATCCTTAAAGCAGCGCAGACCCCGGGCCTCAGCTGCCGCGATCGCGCGCACATCCTCGCGCTTGCGCCAGGCCCAGCGGCAATGGTCCTGCTCTTCAGTCACGTCATAAACTTCGTTGCCAGAGCTATTGGTCTTGCCGAACTTGCCGCAGCGTTTGTCAAACAAAGCCGGGTCCGCCACCAGCCGGTCAATATCGGCATCCTTGCGCTTGAATTCCAATGTCGAGCAGGCACGCAGCAGGACTTCGTAATCAATGTCATCGCGCGAGGCTGTAAGGCCCTCAGGGCTTTTGGTCTGGCAGTATACATCCAGCCGGTCCGGATCAGCAACAAGGGCAGCTTCCTCGCGATCCTTCAGGATGAAGCCTGCATTCTGGCATCCACGATTGGCGAGATCGCTGCGATCCGGCAGGTCCATGTCGCGTGCGCCGGGGCAGAAGATGGCATAGGCTGCCGGATCGTCCGCCAATTGCTTTCCGAGCGCAGTTTGCGTGGCGATGTCGAGGCTGATGCAGGCCACGCGCAAAGCGCCGGAACGCTTGCTTTCGGGCGTTGCCGCGCAATCAGACGCCAGCTTTGCCCCGTCGCGCGCCATCGCATTGCCTGCGATCCGGTCGCGATCCTCCTGCGCGAATTCGCAGGCCTTGGCCAAGGCCCCGCTGCGCTTGTCCTCGGGCGTCGCTGCGCATTGTGCGTCAAGCGCTTCCGGTTCTTCATGCTGCAAACGCATGGCTTCTTCGAAATCGTCGGCGTCTTTCTCCTCCGCATCGTAGCGGATCTGGCAGGCGGCCCTGGTCGCATCGTTAGTGGGGCCATATATGCGCGCCAGCTTGCCCGAGCAGATGCTGTCCAGCATGCGCCGTGGCAAAGTGGCAGCAGCAAAGCGGCCATCATCGCGCTGGGCAATGGCCAGCCGCAACGGGCCTGCTGCTTCCTCCGGGGCGAACATGCTTTCCGGATCGCTCTGCCCCGGCACGGGCGGGCCGCTGGCCTCGATCTGGTCGAGCAGGGCCGCCGCGTCCTCAAACCGCCCCAGTTCGCGCAGCGCGTTGACGACATAGATGGCGGTGAAACGGCGGCGCATTTCGCTCCCTTCCATCGCTTCGATCACTGCCATGCCATCATTCGCCAGCCGCTCCACCGTGCGGCGGCGGACAGAGGGATCGGATGTGCCCCATGTAGCCCGCTGGAGCAGGAAGAAGCGTTCTGCGGCCGGTCGCTCAAGCTTGCTCGCCAGCCAATAGGCCTGCGCATAGGCGCCATCTGCGGCCAGCGCTTGGTATTCCGGATCGGCAACCAGCGCGGGCAAGCGCGCGATCTCGCCGGGCGTATAGCTGCGATAGGCCATCCGATTGTCCTGTTCTTCCTGCATCTTTGCAAGGTCAGGCAGGATCACCAGCCCGTTATCCGGGCAGACGGGAATCTGGACATTGATCAGATGATCGCCAATCCAGCTGCCATCGGGCAAGGTGACCAGCGGGAAAGCCTCATAGCCGACATCATGCTCGAATCTGGCGCCGCCAAGCGGACAGGTGAACTGACGCAGATCGCTGGCCTGGGGGGCGTCCGCTTCTTCGCTGGCCGTGGCCGCAAAGGCAGGCGTGGTCAGCGCGAAGGCCGCCATGCCAATCATTGTGGCGAACCACCCCTTCATTGGGCTTTCCCCCGATAGGCGTGATGGGTGGCAGTGCCCATAAGCGTGGCGATCAGGCCGACGACCAGCGAATCCCACACTAGCATGCCCCATAGCGGAAGGCTGGGCAGGCCCATCGCCCAAAGATGGTTTTGCGTGTGCAGCCATTGCAGGGGCACGAAAATTGCGGCCGCGAAGATGGCCACCCGCAGTGAGATCAGCCAGCCGCTGCCATAGGCGGCCTTCAGCGTCATTTCCCGGTCACCCAGCAGAGCGCCGGTCGAATAGGCGATGGTGGGGATCGTCGCGACGAACAGCACTGCTGCCAGCGCAGTCTGCAGCGCCTCGCTGAGGGGGAGGGCACCGGCGAGGAGCGGCAGGGCTGAAATGACGCCTGCCAGGAGAAAGGCCCCCCAGCGTATCCCCTTGGGTGACCACCATTTGTGCCCTTGCGGGGATAGTTCCCAATAGCGGGTGGCAAAGACCAGTGCGAGGATCATGCCCACCACTTTGGGGATTGCCGCACCCAGACGCTCCGGGTCAGTGGCCAGTTCAGCAAAGGCTTCGCGGCTGGCAAACATGCCCAATTTTACTTCGATCACATGCTGGGCAAATTCAGGCAGGATGGCGAACAGGGCAATCAGAGGCGCGAGCCACCACAGGCGCAGCCCATCGCGCAAGGCAAGGGAGAAGAGCTGCAGGATCTTCATGCCGTTTCTTCCGCTCGCAGGAGAGCTTCCAGCGTTGCTCTGATCTCTTTCTCGCTTCGGCTGGCCGCATTGCGCCAGCTTCTGGCCGTGTCGCCATTGAGCAGTTTTCCGTCAGGAGAGAGCGCCACCAGTGCCGGTGTCCCTTCCAGCTCCTCCACCCCCAGCTTCTCTACGAGATCGAGATTACGGCCCCGGCCAATCTGCGGAGTGCCGATATCTATGAACAGGGTCTCGAAATGCTCAGCTACATAGGCACCGGTTTCGCCCAAGGTCAGTGTCTCAGCCAAGGCGCGGCTGTCATGGCACCAGTTCGCGCCGAATATGACCAATAGCGGCCGGTCCAGCGCGGCTGCCCTGACAGATGCCGCGGCAAGGTCAGAGGCGGCGTTGGCATCAGGAACATACAGCTTGCCCGCCGGGTAGCGCGGGGCGTGGGAGGCAGAGGCTGGTGCCACCTGATCCTGCGCGCAGCCTGTCAGACCGGGGGAGGCGAGAAAGGTCAGTCCCGCCAGCGCAAGCCCGCGTTTCACTCAGCCGCCTCGGTCACATTCCCGGCATCGCTCATCCCGGCTTCGATCTCGGCGGCCTTGGCTTCGACCAGTTCGACCACGTGTTTGAGCATGTCCTCGCTTGTCACGTGATGGTCGGTCACGCCCGAGAGATAGACCATATGCTTACCATTACCGCCGCCGGTGATGCCGATATCGGTCTCGCGCGCTTCGCCGGGGCCATTGACCACGCAGCCGAGCACGGAGAGGCTCATCGGTGTCTTGATATGCTGCAAGCGTTCTTCCAGCGCCTGCACCGTGCGGATCACGTCAAAGCCCTGCCGCGCGCAGCTGGGGCAGGAAACGACCCGCACCCCGCGCGTGCGCAGGCCCAGCGCCTTGAGCATTTCAAAGCCCACGCGCACTTCCTCTTCGGGTTCGGCGGACAGGCTGACGCGGATCGTGTCGCCGATCCCGGCCCACAGCAGATTGCCCATGCCGATGGAGCTTTTCACCGTGCCGCCGATCAGCCCGCCAGCCTCGGTAATGCCCAGATGGAGCGGGCAATCGACAGCATCGGCCAGACCCTGATAGGCGGCAACCGCCAGGAACACGTCGCTGGCCTTCACTGCGACCTTGAATTCGTGGAAGTCATGGTCCTGCAACAGCTTGATATGGTCGAGCGCGCTTTCCACCAGAGCTTCGGGGCAGGGTTCGCCATATTTCTCCAGCAGGTCCTTCTCCAGACTGCCGGCATTCACGCCGATGCGGATCGCGCAGCCATTGGCCTTGGCCGCGCGGACGACTTCGGCCACACGCTGGCTCGATCCGATATTGCCGGGATTGATCCGCAGGCAGGCGGCGCCTGCATCGGCGGCTTCCAGCGCGCGTTTGTAGTGGAAATGGATGTCCGCCACGATCGGGATGCGCGATGCCTTCACGATCTTGCCAAAGGCGGCGGTGCTGGCCTCATCAGGGCAGGATACGCGGATGATGTCGGCCCCGGCTTCCTCGCAGCGGCGGATCTGGTCGATCGTCGCCACCGCGTCTTCCGTGGGCGTGTTGGTCATGGTCTGCACCG
>JAGREF010000213.1 GCA_020446665.1 Sphingomonadaceae bacterium | reverse complement strand
CGCATCAGCTCGTGATAGGCCGGGTGGAAAGTCACCTGCTCGCTGCGATGGCCAAACCGGTCATGGGTTTCCAGCACGGGCAGAACCCGATTCGCTTCCGCACCCCAGCCGATCACTTCGGCAGAGCCGCAGCGTGCGCCCAGACTGGCCAGCCGCGCATGATGTGCCCCCGCCCCCGCCGACGCTACGGCATCGGACAGGGCGCGGTCGCCCGTGAACAGATTGACGCCTTCCAGCAGCGGCGGCTGGTTGAAGACATCATGCGTATCAAGCTGCGCGATCCCGCCGGTCATGGCCATTCCCCTCTTCTCAGGGAGAACGCTAGACCAGCGGCATCAACATGCAAGTGGTCAGGAAACCGTGGCCTTCACGATCACGCCCGGGCTTGCCGGCGGTTCGCCCTTGGGCAGCGCGTCGACATGTTCCATGCCGCTCTCCACTTCGCCCCAGACCGTATATTGCTGGTCGAGGAAGGTCGCATCGTCAAAGCAGATGAAGAACTGGCTGTTGGCGCTATGCGGATAGCTGGTGCGCGCCATGGAGCATACGCCGCGCACATGCGGCTGAGCGTTGAATTCAGCCTGCAGATCGGGCTTGTCACTGCCGCCGGTGCCGGTGCCGTTGGGGCAACCGCCCTGCGCCATGAAGCCAGGGATCACGCGGTGGAACTTCACCCCGTCGTAAAAGCCTTCCTTCGCCAGCTCCGTAATGCGCGCCACATGGCCGGGGGCCAGATCAGAGCGCAGCTTGATGACGACATCGCCGCCGCCGCCATTGCCAGTGTCGAGAGTGAGGGTAAGCTTTTCGTCGGCCATGATGGGAATCTCCTGTTGGTCGGCGCGGATATAGGCGATCTGTGGGCGATGTCACCCCGCACGGGTTTCGCCGCTTGCTTTTGCCCTCCAGCCGCCTAGACCACCCGCCATGGCGCAGGATTTCCGCACTGACGAACTGGAAGATGCTGTTCCGCCGGTGGCGGAGGAACAGGGGCGCCCGGATGACCGTATCGACGATGAACGGCATGACGAGGAAAATGTCCTCAAGCCCGAATATGTCGACAGCGTGGAAGAAGCGCTGGAAGCGGGCGATAATGCGCGCGCCTATGATCTGGTCGAACCGCTCCATCCAGCCGATATTGCTGACTTGCTGGAGCTTCTCGGGCGTGACCAGCGCCGCCGGCTGGCCGCTGCCATAACCGATCTGATGAGCGGCGATGTGATCGCCGAACTCAACGATTTCGTGCGTGAAGACATGATGGAATCGCTGCCGCCAGAAGCGGTGGCGACCATCGCCGAACAGCTCGACACGGATGACGCCGTCCAGCTGATCGAAGACCTTGAGCCCGAAGATCAGCGCGCGGTTCTGGCTGAGCTGGAACCGGAAGATCGCGCCGCCATCGAAAGCGCGCTGGCATATCCGGAAGAAACCGCCGGGCGCCTGATGAGCCGCGATGTTGTGGCTGTGCCGGAACATCTGACGGTGGGCGATCTGATCGACTTCCTGCGCGAACGCCCCGATCTGCCGAATGAATTCCTGGAAGTTTTCGTGGTCGATGCCAAGCATCACCCGGTCGGCACCTGCCAGCTCAGCTGGATATTGCGCACCCCGCGCCGTATCCCGCTGGGCGATGTGATGAAGCGCGACCAGACGCTGATCCCGGTCACCACCGATCAGGAAGAAGTCGCACTGATGTTCCAGAAATACGGCCTGATTTCTGCCGCCGTGGTGGATGAAAGCGGGCGGCTGGTCGGCCAGATGACAGTGGATGACGTGGTCCACATCATTCAGGAAGAAGCAGGCGAAGATGTGCTGCTGCTGTCCGGTGCAGGCGAAGGCGACATTAACGAGCCGATCAGGGAGGCCTATGTCAGCCGCGTGCGCTGGCTGGTCGCCAATCTCGGCACGGCGCTGGTTGGCTCTGCCATCATCGCATTCTTTGGCGCAGCGATTGAACAGCTGGTCGCGTTGGCCGTGCTGATGCCGATTGTCGCCAGCATTGGCGGCAATGCCGGGACACAGACCATGGCGGTGACAGTGCGCGCTATTGCCATGAACCAGCTGACCCGGTCCAATACCGGGCGCATTCTTTGGCGCGAAATGCGCGTTGCCCTGCTCAATGGCGCGACCATTGCCATTTTCGTGGGCGTGGCCACTGGCCTGATCTTCACCCCCATGCTGGGCGGCGTGATTGCTGCGGCCATGATCGTAAATATCGTGACCGCCGGCCTTGCCGGGGTGCTCGTCCCGGTGATTTTCGAGCGGCTGGATCAGGATCCGGCAGTTGCCAGCTCGGTCTTTGTCACCATGATTACAGACTCGATGGGCTTTTTCGCTTTCCTTGGTCTTGCCGTGACGGTGGGTCTGGCGGGTTGAGCCTGCAGACAAAGTCCCTATCTCACGCTTATGCCACTGCACATGACCAAGATCGCCTTTGGCGCGAAGAGCCAGGAGGATTTGTGGGGCTGGTTTGATGGCCGCAGCGAAGTGAAGCTGACCACGCGCTATCTGCCCAAGCGGCATGAGGAAATGCAGGGCGGCTCGCTCTACTGGATCTTTGACCATGCGCTCGTGGCGCGCAGCCCGATCAAGGCGTTCGAACAGCGCGAAGACGGGCGCTGGCATATCTGCCTCGAACCGCGCCTCATCCGCGTTCACCCGCGCCATAAACGCGCGCATCAGGGCTGGCGTTATCTGAAGGAAGAAGACGCTCCGGCCGATCTACGCGAGGGCGAAGATGCCAACGAAGCCCTGCCACCGCGTCTGGCGAGGGAATTGGGGAAGCTGGGTCTGGTTTAGCGAGCCTGGGGCCTGCCCATTTTCCTACTTGGACCGCATCTGCCATAAAGCTTGCCGCTCTTTGCAATCGTCAGGCAGCAGTTTTTCTCTTTAAGGGTGTCACTCGACGCCTTTGAGACAAGCCACTGATTTATAACAGGGCGGCATGCAATTTTGGGTTACACAGTGTAACCTGTGTCACCCTGTCCGGGACAATAATAGCTAGCGGCCAGCAGCTTCCCGCTCCGCCAGCACATCCAGCCGGTCAGCCATGCGGCGCAAGGTGGAGACATAGACATCCGGTTCCTGTGCACCGGGGATCAGGAACCGTCCGCCTACAATCATCGCGGGCACGCCGGTGATGTTGGCGTCATAGGCGCGCCGTTGCTCCAGCCGGATTGCTTGCCCCAGCCCCGGGTCGTCCAGCGCTTCGGCAGCGCCCATGCGGGGCAGGCCTTCTTCCTCTGCAATATCGAGCAGCACTTCCCGTTCGCCGATCCGGCGGCGATATTGGAAATGTGCACGGAACAGCGCGAGCTTGAGCCGCGTCTGCGCTTCCGGCCCGGCAAAGGCCAACGCCCAACGCAAAAGCTTGTGCGCTTCGAAAGTGTTCCACATCATCGCCGGGGGCGGATCGCCTTCACCGTGATAGTGCATCTGGAAACCGGCCTGTTCCCCCACAGCGCGCATTTTGCCTGCCATGTCGCTGGCCTCCACCGGGGTGCGGCCATATTTGCGCGCCAGATGCGCTTGCTGCTCTTCTCCTTCCGGGGGCATGTCCGGGTTCAGCTCGAAGGGCATCCAGCGGATCGTGACGTCGATCTCCCCGTCCAGTTGCTCAATCGCCTGCGCGAGATTGTAATAGCCGATCGCGCACCACGGACACATCACGTCTGACCAGATATCGATGGACAGCGCGCGGCTCATTTCTCCAGCCACCATTGCATGAGATGATGCGCAATCGCTGCGGGCGGCGGCGGAGCGAAAGCGGTGTGTTCAGCGTGAGGATTGGCCAGCGCATCGGCCACTTCATCACGCGTGAACCAGCGGGCGTCTTCCAGTTCGGTGGTATCGATGGTCAAACCGTCATTCTCTGCGATTGCGTGGCAACCAATCATCAGCTGGCTGGGAAAGGGCCATGGCTGGCTGG
>JAGREF010000212.1 GCA_020446665.1 Sphingomonadaceae bacterium | reverse complement strand
CAGCGCGACCTGCTGCCGCTGATCGAAGGCACCACCGTTGCCACCAAATACGGGCCGATGAAGACAGACCATGTGCTGTTCATTGCCAGCGGCGCGTTCCATGTTGCCAAGCCTTCCGACATGCTGCCCGAACTGCAGGGACGCTTGCCGATCCGGGTCGAACTGCGCGCGCTGACAGAGGAAGATTTCGTTCGCATCCTCAGCGAAACCCGCGCCAATCTGGTTGCGCAGTACAAGGCACTGCTGGGTACGGAAGAGGTAACGCTGGAACTGGGCGAGGAAGCCGTCCGAGAAATTGCCCGCATTGCTGCACAGGTCAACGAAAGCGTCGAGAATATTGGCGCACGCCGCCTGCAGACCGTGATGGAAAAGCTACTGGAAGAAATCAGCTTCGAGGCCGAGGATCACGCAGGCGGGACGATCACAATCGATGCCGCCTATGTGCGCGACCGGCTGAATGAGCTGGCGGGTGATGCCAATCTGAGCAAATATATTCTGTGACCGGGCCGGTGCGAGATCTTGCGTCGATGCTCGCCGGGATCGACCCCAGACTTGATCCGCAGAGCTATGCTTTCGTCACAGCCGTGCAACCGGACGTTGCGATGCAGTTGATGGGCAGTGCTATTGCCAGCTTCCGAGAGGATGAAGGGCTTTCGCTGATCGTACCCTATGATGCCGCGCTCGCAGCGGGGTATGCTGTCGATCCATATGTTCGGATTACCTTGCAAGTCCATTCGGCCTTGGACGGTGTAGGGCTGACTGCAGCGGTCGCCAGCACATTGGCAGAGGCAGGAATCGCCTGCAACATGGTGGCCGCGTTCCACCACGATCATGCTTTCATTCCCGCTCCGCGAGCACAAGAGGCATTGGAATTGCTAACCGGCCTGCAGTCGGATGGTGCTGGTTAACCGCTCAATGCGGCACAGTCCCCAGCTCGAAGCCGGTCTTGTCATGCAGCGCGAACTTGTCGACGATGTCGGCGCTGGCTTCGTTATAGCCGACCACCTGCACGCTTGATCCGCCGCGATCAAGCTTGGCCACGATCTTGTCCAGCGCATCGACAGAGGAAATGTCCCACAGATGGGCGTGGGTCATGTCGATCACGACATTGGGGGCGTGTTCGTCAAACGCCTGCATCTTTTCGGCAAAGCGATGGACTGATGCGAAGAAAATCTCGCCTGAGATGCGATAGGTTGCGGTCTGGCCATCCTCGCTGACATCGCGGGTGATGTGGAACAGGCGCTGGACCTTCTGCGCGAAGAAGATGCCCGACAGCAGCACCCCTGCTGCAACACCCAGCGAGAGGTCATGCGTGCCCACTACGACAGCAACGGTTGTCAGCATCACCACAGAACTCTGCCATGGATGACGGCGCAGATTGGGGATGGAATTCCAGCTGAAAGTGCCGATGGAGACCATGATCATCACTGCAACCAGCGCAGGCATTGGGATCTGCGCCACGAAGGGCGAAAGCAGTGCAAGCAGGATCAGCAGCACCACACCCGCAGTGAGTGCGGAGAGGCGTCCGCGTCCGCCACTTGTGACGTTGATCACCGATTGCCCGATCATGGCGCAGCCACCCATGCCGCCAAACAGGGCGGCTGCGATATTGGCAATGCCCTGACCCCGGCATTCATAGCGCTTGTAGGAATCGGTGTCGGTCATGTCGTCTACGATCTGTGCCGTCAGCAGCGATTCGAGCAGGCCAACGGCGGCCATCGCTGCCGAATAGGGGGCGATGATCGTCAGTGTTTCCCAGTTGAGCGGGACGTTGGGCAGCGCAAAGCTGGGCAAACCGTCAGGCAGTTTGCCCATATCGCTTACAGTATGCACCGGCAGATCCAGCCAGATCGACAGGGCTGACAGCACCAGAATTGCAACCAGCGGGGAAGGGACCACTTTGGTCATGCGCGGCAGCAGGTAGATAACTGCCAGACCAGCAGCCACCATAGCATATGTGTGCCAGGTCACGCCGATCAGCTGCGGCAATTGCGCCATGAAGATCAGGATCGCCAGCGCATTGACGAAGCCGGTAATGACGGAGCGCGAGACGAATTGCATCACCAGATTGAGCCGCAGCGCACCGGCAATAATCTGGAAAATCCCCATCAGGATCGTCGCGGCGAAAAGATATTCCACCCCATGTTCTCGCACCAGCGGGCCGACCAGCACGGCCACAGCGGCGGTGGCGGCGGAGATCATTCCCGGACGTCCGCCGGTGAAGGCGATAACAATGGCAATCGCCACCGAGGCATAGAGCCCGACGCTCGGATCAACCCCGGCAATGATCGAAAAGCCGATCGCTTCCGGGATCAGCGCCAGCGCGACAACGATCCCGGCGAGGATGTCGGCACGCGGGTTTGAGGTCCAGTTGCGACGCATCGCAGCAAGGTAGGTCATGGCAGGGCCTGTTTGTTCAGCGCAGCCCGGCGGCCACGGCGGTGGGGATGGCAAGCGCCTTCGCACTTGCAGCAAAATGGGTGAGTGCGGCCCCTGCACGAATGGGCGGATGGAGGCAAGGGCCGATGTCCGCAGGGAAACAGGGCTCAGGCGATTACGCCGGCGGATCCCTTTTCCTCATTCGCCTGCCGCGCCCACATTTCGGCATAGAGCCCGTCATGGCGCAGCAACTCGCCATGGCTGCCGCTTTCCGCCAGACGCCCGTGATCGAGCACAAGGATCGTATCGGCATCGGCGATGGTGGACAGGCGATGCGCGATGGAAATGCTGGTGCGGTTCTCGCTCACCCGGTGGAGCGTGGCGAGAATGTCTTGCTCGGTGCGGCTGTCCAGCGCGCTGGTCGCTTCGTCGA
>JAGREF010000211.1 GCA_020446665.1 Sphingomonadaceae bacterium | reverse complement strand
AAATGCAGCGCCGCGCATCGAGCAGATAGGGCTGCACGAAGGCGTCAGTCGGGCAAGCTGCCTGACAGGCCGTGCAGGAGCCGCAATGATCCGCCTCCTCACCGTCCGGCTCGAAAGCCAGCGTGCAATAGATCGCGCCGAGGAACAGCCAGCTGCCATGGGATCGGCTGACCAGATTGGTGTGTTTGCCCTGCCACCCGATCCCGGCGGCCTGCCCCAGCGGCTTTTCCATCACCGGGGCGGTATCGACAAAGACCTTCAGCGCCGGTTCGCCCAGCTCCAGCGCCTTTGCCCGCGCGACCAGAAAACGCGCCAGCGCCTTCAGCGCTTTCTTGACCGTGTCGTGATAATCGCGCCCCTGTGCATAGACGGAAATCCTTGCACGGTCCCCCGCCCCTTCCAGCGCCAGCGGATCATGATCGGGGGCATAGCTCATCCCCAGCGCGATGACGCTTTGCGCCTCTGGCCACATGGCTTGCGGGGCACGGCGCACATCGGCGCGGTCTGCCATCCATTCCATCGTGCCATGAAAACCCGCCTCCAACCAGCGATCCAGCCGGTCGGAGCGCTGCGGATCATCCGCTGCCGGGGCAAAGCCAATGCTGGCAAAACCCAGCCGCGCCGCCTCTTCGCGCAGCTTTTGCTGAAGCGAAGCAATTGATGCGGCGTTAACCATGGTTGAGGTTCATCCCGTTCACAGGCACTAGGTAGAGCGCAGGCATGAATATGGCGCTAGGCAATATGAGCTTCCCCGACAATGATTCCCGTCCCCTCGCCATAGAGGCGCGCGGGCTGGTCAAACGTTTTGAAGGTACGACGGCGGTGGACGGCGTCGATATCAGTGTGCCCGAAGGGGCCATTTACGGCATTCTTGGCCCCAATGGCGCGGGCAAGACCACGACCTTGCGCATGTTGCTGGGAATTATCGACCCCGATGAAGGCACACGCAAAGTATTCGGGCATGAGCGACCGCACGATATTGCCCGGCTGATCGGCTATCTGCCCGAAGAGCGTGGCCTCTATCCCTCGATGAAAGCCTATGAAGCGATCGCCTTTATGGGCGCATTGCGCGGGGTTCCGCTGGAAGAAGGCAAAAGGCGCGGACGCGAATTGCTGGAAGCCAATGGGCTGGGCCATGCGGTAGAGCGGCAAATCCGCCAGCTTTCCAAAGGGATGGCGCAGAATGTCCAGTTGCTGGGCACGCTGGTACATCGCCCGAAACTGGTGGTGCTGGACGAACCCTTTAGCGGGCTCGACGCACTGAATCAGGGCAAGCTGGAGCGCATGATCCGCAGTCTGGCGGAAGAGGGCACAACCGTGATCTTCTCCACCCATGTGATCCACCATGCAGAGCGCCTGTGCGAAGGGGTGGCGATCATAGCCGGGGGCAAAGTGCCCTATGCCGGCTCTGTCGATGCCGCGCGCAATCGCATCCCGGCGCAGGTCCGGCTGGAAACTCGCGCCCGCGAAGGCCGCTGGATGGAAGCCCTGCCCGCCGATGCCCGGCGCGAAGGCGACTATTTCTACTTCTCTCTGCCGGAAAGCGGGGTGGAGCCCTTGCTGCGTGCGCTGATCGAAGGGGAAGCGGGCATCCTCTCGCTCTCCATTGAACGCGCCGGCCTGCATGATGCCTTTGTCGCCATTGCCGGCGAGGCCGCAGCCCGCGCCATGCAAGCTGGCAGCCAGGCGGAGACTGAATAATGAGCGATTTCAACCAGCTCCCCACGCAGGAAAAATCCCGCCTGTCCATCTGGCAGGCCGCCTTTGTCATCGCCCGGCGCGATTTCATGGCGATTCTGTTCAGCCGGGCATTCTTCTTCTTCCTGCTCGGCCCGGTCTTCATGATTACCATCGCCACGATTTCCGGCAGCCTCGGCAGCCGGATCAGCCGCGATGCGATGGTGCCGGAAATCGGCATCGCGATGAGCATGGAAGAGACCGGCCGAATGCTGGAAGCGCATAATCTGCTGGCCAATGAACTGGGGGGCGCCTTGCCGCCCATGGTGGCCGTGCAAGGTGCCGATGCGCCGGATTTCGATCCGCGTGTGGTGCTGGAGGAAAAGCGCGGCAATTACGCAGCCATTGTCACCGGATCGCTGGCCAGGCCAGTGCTGACCGGGCCGGAAGGGCAGATTGACTATATGCGCGGCAGAGTTGCGCTGGTCGCCGCAGCGGCCGCAGGCGCGGCCCCCACCACATTCCCGTCGGTCGATATGCAGGTTGTCAGCACCAGCGCCGCCAGTGCGAAATCGGGGCAGATCATCACGGCACAGGCCGGGCAGATGCTGTTGTTCCTGCTGACCATGTTGCTGGCAGGCATGGTGCTGTCCAACCTTGTCGAGGAAAAGGGCAACAAGATCATCGAAATCCTCGCCGCGGCTATCCCGATGGATGCGGTGTTCCTGGGCAAGCTCTTCGCCATGCTCGGCGTCAGCTTTGTCGGGATCGCGGTGTGGGGCACAGTCGGAGCTAGCCTGTTCCTGCTGCTTGGCAATGCAGCGCCGTCCTTCCCCACGCCCGCAGTGGGCTGGCCCGCCTTCCTGGCGCTGGGCGTGATCTATTTCGCGATGGGCTATCTGCTGCTTGGCTCTTTGTTCCTCTCCATCGGTTCGATGGCGGCAACCGTGCGCGAAGTGCAGACCCTGTCCATGCCGGTGACCATGCTGCAGCTGGGTGTGTTCTTCTTTGCCAGCTATGCGATGTCCAAGATTGGCTCCAGCGTTGAATGGGCGGCGGTGATCGTGCCCTTCAGCTCGCCCTTTGCCATGCTGGCCCGTGCGGCACAGCAGGAAGGGCTGACCCAGCACCTGATCGCGATTGGCTGGCAGGCGCTGGCTGTGGCGGTGCTGGTGAAGGCTGGCGCGACATTGTTCCGCAAGCGGGTGATGAAGTCGGGCGGTCAGGGCAAGGCCAAGCGCTCGCTATGGCGGCGGAGCAAGGCCGCAGCCTGACCCGCGCCGGCGGCGTCTCGCCTGAGAAATAAGTCGCAAATCGCAACGCACTATTGACACTGCTGTAATCAGAGTCAGGATGCTCCTTGCAAGAAAGGCGACCAGCAGGGTTCGCCCGCTGCAGGAGAGAATGCGTGGCCACTCAGATCGCCGACCGCCCCGGCTTGCACACAACGCCAACGCCTTATGAGGCCTTGGCGCGGCATTTTGCGCAGAACCCGGCATCTTACCCGGATCACCCCCATCCCGATGATGTGAGCCGCAGCGACATTTATGCCGAGAATCGCTGGCAGCCGATCTTTGCCGATATGCGCGCCCGTGGGCCGTTGCATTACGTGCCGGAAAGCCCGGTTGGCCCCTATTGGAACGTGGTGCAGCACAAGGCGATCCAGCATGTCGAGGCGCTGCCGGAGATATTCTCCTCCAGCTGGGAACATGGCGGGATCACAATGCTTGACCGGCCTGAAAACAGTGAATTCGAACTGCCCATGTTCATCGCCATGGACCGGCCCAAACATACAGATCAGCGGCGCACCGTCGCTCCGGCCTTCACCCCGGCGGAAATGGTGCGGATGGAAGCCGATATCCGCAAGCGCACGCGCGAAGTGCTGGAGGCTTTGCCCGAAGGCGAAACATTTGACTGGGTGGACACAGTCTCCATCGAACTGACCACGCAAATGCTGGCGATATTGTTCGGCTTCCCATGGGAAGATCGCCGCCTGCTGACTTTCTGGTCTGACTGGGCCGGCGATACGGAACTGGCGCTGGTGCCGGAACTGGATCATTTCCGGCAGGATATTTTGCGCGAAATGGCGGGCTACTTCCAACAGCTATGGGTGCAGCGCTCGCAAGAGGAGCCGGGGCCGGACCTGATCTCCATGATGATCCATTCCCCGGCGATGAACCAGATGAGCCCACAGGAATTCATGGGCAATCTGGTGCTGCTGATCGTGGGTGGGAATGACACGACACGTAACACCATGTCGAGCATCATCCATAGTTTCGACCGCTTCCCCGATCAGCGCAAATTGTTTGAGCAAGACCCCTCGCTGATCCCAAATGCTGTGCAGGAATGTATCCGCTTCCAGACCCCGCTGGCACATATGCGGCGCACCGCCACGCAGGATACGGAACTGTTTGGCAAGCAGATCAAGGCAGGCGACAAGCTGGTGCTGTGGTATCTTTCCGCCAATCGGGACGAGAGCGTGTTCGAGAATCCCGACCAGCTCGACATCACGCGTGAGAATGCGCGGCGGCACCTGGCCTTTGGCTATGGCATTCATCGCTGCGTCGGCGCGCGGCTGGCAGAATTGCAATTGCGCGTGCTGCTGGAGGAAATGCATGCCATGCGCATGCGCGTGCATGTGGCAGGCGATGTGGAGCGCGTGCGCGCGAATTTCGTCCACGGCTTCCGCAAGCTGGAAGTAGAGGTCACCCGGTTCTAGGGCCCGTCCAGAAACTTTCCGGGCTGTAACCCGTTCAGCTTAGCGAACGAACATACCGGCTAGGAGGCCACTATGATCGAACGCATTTCCACATCACGCCGCCGCATGCTTGGCTGGCTGGGTATAGGGGCATCCATGCCGGTGATCGCTGCGTGCGGATCCTCACCGGCGGAAGCCCGCAACTATCCCATTTCCTATTCCGAAGCGGAATGGCGCAAGCGGCTGACCAAGAATGAGTTCTACATTCTGCGCGAGGCCGGGACCGAGCGGCCCTATACCTCCCCGCTCAACACAGAAAAGCGCAAGGGCACTTTCGTCTGCGCAGGCTGCGGCAACGCGCTCTATTCCTCTGCTACCAAATATGACAGTCGCACTGGCTGGCCCAGCTTCTGGAAAGCCTTGCCGGGCGCAGTGGGCACATCCACTGACTACAAGATCGGCTATCCCCGCACAGAGGTGCATTGCGCCGATTGCGGCGGGCATTTGGGGCATATCTTCAATGATGGCCCCAAACCGACCGGCAAGCGGCATTGTATCAATGGCGTGGCGATGGATTTCCGCCCCGGCTGAGCGGGTTAGCGAATTTTCCAGATCCGGAAATTGCTGTCGCCCTCTACGGCCACCGGCTCCAGCCAGCCGGGCTCTTTGCTGGCGAGCAAGTCAGCCATGAAGCCCTCTGGTGCCGCCTGCACATAGCGGGCGGGCTCAACCAGATCGGGGCAGAGCGCGAGATAGGACGTCTTGCGTTCGGCAAGCCGGTGGTGCGCATCCTGCGTTGAGCCGGTGAACGTCTCAATCACCCATTTCATCCCGCGATTGCCGCGATGGTGGCCAGTGGCGATCACACCATGTTCGGTTTCGTAAAGCAGGCGCGGGCCAATATCGAGCGGGGCAAGGATTTCCCCGCGCGGCAGCTTGCGCAGCGTCGCGGCGGCTTGCGGGATATTGCAGCTTGAGGCGCGCGGCATCGGGGCAGGCCCGGATGCCTCGGCCGGCATGGCCAGGTTGAAGAGGGTCAACGGCAAGGCCGGGAGCAAAGCGATTGAGATGCCTGCCATGGCGGCAAAGCGAATGGCCGGGACCTTAAAGTGTCGCGCAGCGCGGAACCATTCCGCCAGCTGCCAGCCCAGCGGCACCGCCGCCAGTGCACCGGCGACAGCACCTGCGCGGGCGACAAGGATTGCCACCAGCAGCGCGGCACCGAGCAGCAGCGCATAATCCGTCCACCATGTCCGCAGCCAGCCAGTGGTATTGGCGGCAAGGCGGGCAGCTGCCCAGATGCCGATCAGCGGCGGAATGACGATCTGCAGCGCAAGACCGACATCCTGCTTCCACACAGGCAGGCCTTCGCCTACGCCATCATACCAGAAATAGCTCACCAGCGGGTCCAGCTCGGCAAAACCGCCGCCCAGACATTGCGGCGCAGCCCCATGGAGCAAAACCAGCGCCCCGGCCCCGATCAGCCCCATCCCGGCGATGACCCCGGCCAATGGCAAGTTTTCAAACCGGGCGAGGATTGTCGCGGAAATCGCTCCTGCGACGAAAATCGCGAGGTGCACGGGCGAAATGGCATCGCAGTGCTGGGCAAGATCGCCAAAGCCGCGCGTTGCCGCGAAGAGCAGGCCGGAAGTATTCGCCAACGCTTGCATTGTCTCGACAAACCATTGTTTTTGGCGCGGATCGCGCAACCAGCGGAGCGCCGTGAGGCCGACAATCGCGGCAGCGAGGGGCAGCCCTTCGATCGAGATGGAAAGCCACGCAGCCAGCGAAGCGCCGGTAATCCAGCTGCCAGCACGCGGATTGCGCGCCATCAGGCCATTTGCAGCGGCCAGTGCCAGCACGATCTGCCAACCATGATGGTCAATCCGCAACGGGCGCATCTGGGAAATCAGCGGCACCGACAGCGCTATGGCCAGACAGGCAAAGCCAGTCGCCTCCGCGCCCAGCAAGCGCCAGGCGATCCGCCCGGCCAGCAGCATGGCCATGCCCAATGTCAGCAGCGGTATGATTATCGCAGCAACAATTTCGGCCGTTTCGCTGCCCAGCATGGGGGTGAGCAAGGCAATCAGCCCCATCAAGGGCAGATCAACCAGCCGCGACCAGTGCATGGGCACACCGCCATGGGGCGCATCGACGCGATGCTGGGTGATATCGAACCAGCCTTGGCCCGCCAGCACGTCGCGCACCTGCAAAAGGCGCATCATGTCATCGGGATCGGGGAATTGCAGCGCGCGCATGGCACCGAGATTCGTGACCAGCAGCAAGCCGACAATCATCGCCC
>JAGREF010000210.1 GCA_020446665.1 Sphingomonadaceae bacterium | reverse complement strand
CACCAGATGCCCGCCTATCACCTGATGCGGCCGGATCGCAGCGGGATTACGCTGGTCAATATCGGTGTCGGCCCCTCAAACGCGAAGACAATCTGCGATCACCTCGCCGTGCTGCGGCCAGAAGCGTGGCTGATGATTGGCCATTGCGGAGGCTTGCGATCGAGCCAGCGGATCGGTGACTTTGTGCTTGCCCACGCCTATTTGCGCGATGACCATGTGCTCGATGCCGTGCTGCCGCCGGAAATCCCGATCCCGCCGATTGCCGAAGTGCAGCAGGCACTGGCCGGAGCGGCAGAGGAAGTCTCCGGCTCGCAAGGTGCTAACCTCAAGCAACGGATGCGCACCGGCACGGTGGTGACCACGGACGACCGCAACTGGGAGCTGCTCTACACTTCCAGTGCCAAGCGTTTCTCCCAAAGCCGGGCCATCGCCATCGAGATGGAAAGCGCGACAATTGCCGCACAGGGTTACCGCTTCCGCGTACCCTATGGCACGCTGCTCTGCGTCAGTGACAAGCCGCTGCATGGCGAGATCAAGCTGCCGGGCCAGGCCAACCAGTTCTATGAAGAGGCCATTGCCGCCCATTTGCAGATGGGCATTATCGCTTGCCAGCGCCTGCGCGAAGAAGGGGATGGATTGCACAGCCGCAAGCTGCGCGCCTTCAACGAGCCGCCTTTCCGGTAGGGGCGGCACATTAGTTACACTCCGTTACAAGCCAGCACGGAACCGCATGGTGCAGCCACCAGTTGTTCCCTCGACGATTTGGACTAGTTCAAAATCAAAGAGGTAATGATGAAAGCGATCAAATTCGGCTCTTTCCTGCTGGCGCCAGCCCTGCTCGCAGCCTGCACTACAACAGGCGGCTATCAACAAGTAGAAAAACCCATCTTCAACCTTGGCGAAACGTCTAGCGTAACCGGCCAGCTGACCTATCGCGAACGCATGGCCCTACCCCCCGGGGCCTATGCAACGATCACCTTGTCAGACATTGCCCGGGCAGATGCACCTGCCCCGGTCATCAACCAAATCCGGTATGACCTGACTAATGTCTCGGTTCCGTTCCAATTCTCACTGGAGAGACCGAACCAGCTGGACCAGCGTGTTCAGCTTAACTTGAGGGCGACGATCCATGATGCGAATGGCAAGCTGATGTTCACGACTGACACAGTCCAGCCAGTCATGACGCGCCCTGTAGATCAGGACCTCGGTATGATCACGATGGTGCGCACGGGACGCTGAGGCGGCGAGAAGCCGGGAATGCCGAGGGTGATTATTGCTGTCCGCCCTGTTTCGGCACCAGGATCAGCGTATCACCTTCCACCCGCCAGCTTGCCAGCTGGCTGAGCAGGTTCATGCCGATCACATTGGTATCGCCGATATTGGTGACAATCACTGCGTCCAGCCCGGTTGCGGAGACATTGCCTGCGCGCAAGCTGTCCAGACGGGTAAGGTAAGCGGCCGCCGTACCATTGGCGGTGTTGAGCTGGATCGGCATCCCGCCATCGCGCCGTTCCAGATCCAGCTCCTCTGCAAGCTCGGCAGAGACAGCAGTCAGCGTCGCACCAGTATCGACCAGGAAAGGTGCCTCCTTCCCGTTTACATTCGCCAGCAGCCAAAAATGGCCGTCTGGTGCCATCTTCACGCGCGTCTCCCCTCCGCTCACGACTTGTTCGGGGATGTCCATGTCCGAAAACGCCAGATTCATGCGCGGGTCGATATGGGAAAGTTGCAGCACCACCGTGGCGAGGATGGCCACCAGCGCAATTGTGCTCATGCGGCCAATTGCCGTGCCTAGTGGCGCGCCCTTGCTCCGCATGCGACTGCCCAGCCAGCCAAGCACCAGCGCCGACACGGTCGCCACCAACAGCAGGCCGCGCGGTATTGCGCGGATCAGCTCTGCTGCCTGGTCCCACATGTCAGCCATCCTGCCGCTCCATCACGGTGCATTTCGCGGCAAGGTAGCATTGGCCAGGATCAGCGAGAAGCGTCCTTCTGTGTCGGTCCAGCGCTCCAGCGGGGTCCAACCCCCGGCAAGCAGCAACATATTGGCGCTGCGTCGGTCGAATTTGTGGCTGTTTTCCGTGTGGATGGTCTCGCCCTGTTCGAGCGAGAAGCTTTGGCCAGACACTTCGAAGCAAATCGGGCGCAGTGCTTCCAGATGCATTTCGATCCGCGCGAAATCATCGTTCCAGCACGCGACATGGCGCAGGGCATCCAGCGGGATCGTGCCATCCAGTTCGCGATTGATCCGGCGGATCAGATTGAGGTTGAAGTCTGCTGTCACCCCAGCGCCATCGTCATAGGCTGCTTCCAGCACTTCGATATCCTTGATCAGGTCCATCCCGATCAGCAGCTGCGACGCTTCACCCAGCGTAGCCCGCATCGAACGCAGGAGATCCACAGCCGTGCGCGCCACCATATTGCCGATGGTCGATCCGGGGAAGAAACCAAGCTTGGGTATATCCCGCACCTGATCAGGCAAAGCGACTTGGCGGGTGAAGTCCGCCTCCACCGGGTAAATCGGCAAGCCGGGAAATTTCGTCGAGAGGTCCGCTGCTGCCGCACGCAGGAAATCACCCGAAATGTCGAGCGGCACATAGGCCGCCGGATCTATCGCGCGCAGCAAAAGCGGGGTCTTCACTGAACTGCCCGAGCCAAACTCAACCACCGCCTTGCCTCGCCCGATCAGCCGCGCGAAGTCCGCGCCGCGTTCCGTCAGAATCTCCGTTTCCGCACGGGTCGGGTAGTATTCGGGCAGAGCGGTGATCGCCTCAAACAGCTCCGACCCGGCATCGTCATAGAACCAGCGCGCTGGGATTGCCTTGGGCTGCTGCTGCAATCCGGCCAGCACATCGGCACGGAAGGCGCGGTCTACACCGCTATCATCAAGGTTTACGAGCTTGAGGCCTTGGTTAGTTGTCATCAAATATCCTTTGCCAGCCGCAATCCGGTGAATTGCCAACGCTGGTGCGGGTAGAAGAAATTGCGATAGGACGCGCGCGAATGGCCACGCGCAGTGGCGCAGCTCGCCCCTTTGAGCACGAACTGGCCGGACATGAACTTGCCGTTATATTCGCCCACCGCGCCCGCTGCCGGGGCAAAACGGGGATAGGGCAGATAGGCCGAGCGGGTGAATTGCCAGCAATCGCCGAACAGCCCCTCCCCGCCCCGCGGAAGCGGCGGCGCGGCACTGTCGAGCTGGTTGCCATCCGCAGGATCATGCAACTGGCCGATAGCTTCCCATTCGAACTCAGTCGGCAAGCGGCACCCGGCCCATGTGGCGAAGGCGTCAGCTTCGTAATAGGAAATGTGGCTGACCGGCGCATCCGGGTCGCGGGGCTGCCAGCCGCAATGGGTGAAATGATCGCCCTCATGCCAATAGAGCGGTGCGCTGATCCCCTCGAGGTTGATCCCATTTCCATTAACCCACGCCCAGCCATCCGACAGCCACAGCGCCGGATTGCGATAACCGCCATCGGCGATGAAGGCGTCCCATTCCCCATTGGTAACCAGACGGTCAGACAGGGCGAAGGGTTCCAGATAGACGCGATGAACAGGCCCTTCATTGTCAAAGGCAAAGCCCGGCCCGTCATGGCCGATCATCGCGATCTCACCGGGGTGGCTGATCCAGTCCTGTTCCTTTTGCGCGGAGGCAGCTTGCGGCGCGGCCTCCCACATGGCCGGGCCAAGCGGGTTCTGAAACAGCGCATGCTTGATATCGGTCAGCAGCTATTCCTGATGCTGCTGCTCATGCGCAATCCCAAGCTCGATCAGAGGCTTGCAGACCGGATCTGACAAAAGCAGCTGCATCGCCTGATCCACATGCGCGCGCCATTCCAGCACTTCTGCCACGCTCGGACGCGACAGCATCCCGCGCGAAAAGCGCGCAATCCGCGCCCCTTCCGCTTCGTAATAGGAATTGAACAGGAACGGCCAGTCTTGGCGATAGAGATTATATCCCGGCAGATGATCGCGCAGCAGGAAGGTTTCGAAGAACCAGGTCGTATGCGCCAGATGCCACTTTGCTGGCGATGCATCCTCCATCGACTGGAGGGTGGCATCCGCATCGCTCAGCGGAGCGCACAGCGCCTCTGTCAGCGCGCGGGTGGCTTCGAACCGGTCAACGAGGGACGGATTGGCGTCGCTCGCTGCGCGGATATCGGGCTGGGGCACGGAAAATGTCTCCTGTCTCGGCCAATTCGCATGATGGCCGAGAAAGGTTACATTTGAAAGGGTAGCTCCCGAATTAGCCGACAGCGCCCCAAATCAGGCGGCGTCTGCCTGCCGTTCCTGCACTTCCATATTGAGCATTTCTGCCAGCAGGAAAGCCAGTTCCAGCGACTGCGCCGCATTCAGGCGCGGATCGCAATGGGTGTGATAGCGGTCACCCAGCGCTTCATCGGCAATGCCGATAGCACCGCCCACGCATTCGGTCACATCCTGCCCGGTCATTTCGATATGGATGCCGCCCGCATGGGTCCCCTCCGCGCGGTGCACGGCGAAGAAGCCCTTCACTTCGCTGAGGATCCGGTCAAAAGGCCGGGTTTTATAGCCGCTGTCCGACTTGATGACATTGCCATGCATCGGATCGCATGACCACACGACCGGGTGCCCTTCCCGCTTCACGGCACGGACCAGTGCAGGCAGGCCAGCCTCGACCTTTTCGTGGCCAAAGCGGCTGATCAGCGTAATCCGCCCGGCTTCGCGCGCCGGGTTGAGCGTGTCGAGAATACGCAGCAGCGCGTCCGGCTCCATGCTTGGGCCGCATTTCATGCCAAGCGGATTGCCGATGCCGCGGCAATATTCAATATGGGCCGAGCCTTCGAAACGGGTGCGGTCACCGATCCAGACCATATGCGCGCTGGTGTCATACCAGTCACCGGTCAGCGAATCCTGCCGGGTCAGCGCCTGCTCATAGGGGAGCAGCAGCGCCTCGTGGCTGGTGTAGAAGCTGGTGCCCTGCAATTGCGGGACAGTCGCCGGGTCAACCCCGCAGGCTTCCATGAAGTCCAGCGCTTCGCCAATGCGATCGGCCATTTCGCCGAACTTGTCCGACCAGGGGCTGCGTCCCATGAAATCGAGCGTCCACTGATGCACCTGGCGCAGATTGGCATAGCCGCCCCCGGCAAAGGCGCGCAGCAGGTTGAGCGTTGCCGCTGCCTGCGAATAGGCGCGGATCATGCGCTGCGGATCGTTCACGCGCTGTTCGGGGTCAAAATCGATCCCGTTGATGATGTCGCCGAAATAGCTCGGCAAGGTCATGTCGCCCTGCGTTTCCGTGTCGGAACTGCGCGGTTTCGCGAACTGGCCCGCCATACGGCCGACCTTCACCACCGGGCGCTTGCTGGCAAATGTCATCACGACCGCCATCTGCAGCAATACGCGGAATGTATCGCGGATATTGTTCGGGTGGAATTCGGCAAAGCTCTCCGCGCAATCGCCGCCTTGCAACAGGAACCCGCGACCAGCGGCCACATCCGCCAGCTCAGCCTTCAGCGCGCGCGCTTCACCCGCAAAAACCAGCGGCGGGTAGTTGGAAAGCGTGCTCTCTGCCTCTGCCAGCAGCGATGCATCTTCATATTTGGGCAGGTGCTTCGCTTCGAATGCCTGCCAGCTTTCGGGGGTCCAGTTACGTGCCACGTCAATCTTCTTTCATTTCAAGCAGGCGCGCCCATACGCCGCCCCTTCGCCAATTGCAAAGGTAACTCTCGCAACGAAATGGCGGAAATCAGCGCCCGCTGGCTACCGTGCGACTGCTGCCACTGCTCTTTGCCAGTTCCTGCCCTTCCGGGATGACTGCCAGACGCCAGCCGCTGCGCTGCCCGAAATAGCGCTTGGCCAGCCCCAGCATCGCATCGGGCGTAGTCCGCGTATAATCGCTGAGCAGCGAGCGGATCACCGTCACGCGGCGCGGATCCTGCGACGAGCCTTCGAGATTGAACATCCAGAAGCCATTGCCGGTCGATGCGCGGCTGATCAGCTGTTTCAGCGGTTCCGTCACGCGGGCCAGTTCTTCCTCTGTTGGCGGATTGGTGGCCAGATCAGCGGCAATCGCATCCGCTGTGGCGAAGAAAACCGGCACATCTTCCGGCTTGAGCTGGGCAATCGCCATCACCCGGCCACCGCTGGTCAGATCCACCGGCCAGTTGGACGAAACGCGCGGCGCATAGCTGGCCCCGGCACGTTCACGCATCTGGTCCATCAGGCGATTATTGAACACTTGCGTGAGGATTTCGAGCTGGCGGGATTCGCGAATTCCCTCCACCCCGCCGCCTGTCTCCCAGGCGATCACGGCTGCCGCCTGATTGGCGTCACCCCGGTGGAACAAAACTTCCGGGCCGCTATCGGGTGCCGGGAAATCCGGCGAACGGGCGGCAATCTCTGCCGGGATCGGGTCACGCGGGGGCAAGGCACCAAAGGTCCGGCGCAGCGCCTCCACCGTGGTATCGCGATCAAATTCGCCGAATACCAGCACTTCGACCGGCCCTTGCTTCAACAGCGGTTCCCAAACGGCGCGGAACCCCTCGGGCGTGGTCGCGGCAATCGCATCGGGAGACGGCGTGGCATAGCGCGGATCGCGCGCATTGATGAGGAATTCGAGATCGCGTGAAAGCATCCCGCCGGGGCTGGCAGCATAGCTTTCATAAGCCAGCTTGGCCGCTGCCTGTGACCGCAGGACCGGGTTCTTGTCCCAGCGCGGCATGCCCAGCTTGGCGGCAAACAGGTAAAGCTGGTCCCCCAAATCGGCAGAGCGGGTCTGCCCCGAGAAGGTGAAACTGCCGGCATTAATGGCAAAGTCGAAGCCCATCTTGCGACCGGTCGAGATACGATCGAGGTCTTCCTGGCCCAGTTCCCCCAGGCCGGAGCTGACCAGCGCCATGTCGCCCAGCGTCATATAGGCCGCATCTTTGGCGTCAAAGGCACGCTCACCCGCGCCAAATCGGACCTTCACCGCCACCCGGCCGGGTTCGGCATCATTCGACCACAGGATCGCCTTCACCCCATTGGCAAATTCGACCTGTTCGATATCGAGCAGGCCAATCGGACCTTCGTTGACAATCGTGCCCGGCACGCCAACCGGCGGGAGATCGTCAAAAGAAATGGTCTTTGCCGCCAGCCGCGCGGTGGAATCCGCGCTCACCGGAGTGGCCAGCGCCAGCTTCAGGCTCGCCGCATCAGCCTCTCCTGTGGCGGGGGTGACATAGACCCCGCGTATCACATCGCCTTCAAACAGCTTGCGCGTATGGCGATGGACGATTTCAGGCGTAAGTTTCGCCTTCATCCCTCTGAAAACGCTCAACACAGTCTCGGGCGAGGCAACCGCTTCGCGAATATCCACTGCCTGCACAATATCGTCAGCCAGCTTGGCCCCGGCCATCACTGTGCGCTGTTCCACCGAGCTGGCAAAGGCCACGTCGAATTCCGCCACTTCGCGGTCAATCTCTTCCTGCGTAGGGGGATAGGCAATTGCATCCGCAATCACAGCGCGCACATCGGCGGTCGCTGCCTGCCAGTCTTCGCTCAGCGGGGCAAAGGACACGAAGGTTGCGTCGGCAGAGCGGCTGACATCATCCTGTTCAACCTGCGCGTAAAGGAACGAGCCGCCGCCCCGCGCGCGGGATTCCAGCCGCCGGTTGACAATCGCCTGCGCCACCGCATCCAGCAGCAGCCCTTCATTATAGACAATTGTGTCCTGCACCGGGCGCCAGGGGCGCATCGTGGCAAAGGTCATGGTGCGCGGCAGGTCCGGTTCAACCAGCACGCTGGTTTCGCCAACCGGATTTGCGGGGTCTGATCCGGCAGGCGCAACAGGATCGCCAAATGCAGGCGCTTCGACATGTGGGCCCTTGCCCTGCCAGTCCCCAAACCATTTTTCCACCAGCGCAGCCAGCACCTTGGGATCAGCATCGCCAACCACCACGATCACCGTGTTTTCCGGGCGATACCAGCGCTTGTGAAAGGCGCGCACGGCATCCTGTGTCGCCCCGGTCAGCGTTTCATCGGTCCCGATGGGCAGGCGTTCTGCCAGCCGTTGCCCTGCAAACAAGGTCTTGCGCGTTTCCTCCGATACGCGCTGCGATGCCCCGCCCCGCTCGCGCTTTTCGGCGAGCACGATGGGGACATCCGATTTCAGATTGGCAGTCGACAGCGCCGGCTCGCGGATCATGCCGGAGAGCAGCTTGAAGGTTTCCACCAGCTTGGCCGGAGAGGCCCCCGGCAGATCGAGCTTGTAGACCGTATGGGTCGGGCTGGCTTCGGCATTGGTATCGCTGCCGAAGGTCGCGCCCATTTCCTGCCATTTGGGGATCGCTTCCCCGTCCTTCAGATATTTGCTCTCACGGAAAGTGAGATGCTCGATCAGATGGGCAAAGCCGCGTTCGGAATCGCTTTCATGCAGCGACCCGGCGTCAATGCGAATGCGGATGGAAACCTGACCCGGCGGCACGCCATTCTTGCGCACGGCATAGCGCAGGCCATTATCCATTTCGCCAAACAGCCATTCCTTGTCCTGCGGCACGTCGCTGCCGCGATAGATCCAGGGCGTTTCCCTGGTCTGCAGCGCGGTGGGTTCAGGCAAGCCGTCATAGGGTGAGACGGGGACATGATTGTCATTGTCCTGCGCATCGGCATGCGGCGCCAGCAGAATCAACGGGACGAGAAGCGCGAGGTGCCGGAAAGCACGCGGGAAATGTGTCATGCGCTGCATATAGGCGGGTAAACGCTGAAGGGATAGTGAACGCACACAGGCTTGTGGGGATTGATGGCTCTCACTACATAGCCCCCATGTTTATCGAGACCGAAACCACTCCGAACCCCGCCACGCTCAAATTCCTGCCCGGGCAGCAGGTGATGCCGTCGGGCACCCGTGAATTTGCGAGCCCGGAAGCCGCCGAAGCATCGCCGCTGGCGCAGGCGATCTTTGACACAGGCGAAGTGACCGGCGTGTTTTTCGGCCGGGATTTCGTCTCCGTATCTGCAGCCCCCGGCGCGAACTGGGCGTCGCTCAAGCCGCAGGTGGTTTCCATCCTGCTCGACCATTTTGTCAGCGAAGCGCCGCTATTTGCAGGCGGCGATGCGAGCGGTTTCTCGGTTCCCGGCGAAAATGACATGGTGGTCGAAGACCGGGCAGAAGATGCGGATGTGATCGCGCAGATCCACGACTTGCTGGAAACCCGGATCCGTCCGGCTGTGGCTGGTGATGGTGGCGACATTGTCTATCGCGGCTTCAGCGATGGGATTGTCTACCTCCAGATGCAGGGTGCCTGCGCCGGCTGCCCATCCTCCACCGCAACGCTCAAGCAGGGGATCGAAGGGCTGCTGAAGCATTATGTGCCCGAAGTGGTGGAAGTGCGCGCGGCCTGAAGCTGCCCACTCGCCCGGTCCATGCCGACACTTGCGATAGATTGTTCGACCGAGGCCTGTTCAGTCGCGCTGTTCGACGGGACGAAGCTGATTGCCGGGGAGCATCGCATTCTCGGGCGTGGCCATGCGGAGCAGCTTGTCCCGATGATCGAGGCCTTGCCGGACAAGGGCAAGGCAGAGCGTATTCTTGTCGCGCTTGGCCCCGGCAGCTTTACCGGCATCCGCATCGGCATTGCCACCGCCCGCGCGCTGGGTATTGCGTGGAAGGCACAGGTGCTGGGCTATCCCACGCTGCATCTGGTCGCGGCGCGCAGCTGGCAGCCACAACCGCGCCCGGTAACCGTTTGCATGCATGGCGGCCATGGCGAATGGTTTGTGCAGAATTTCGCGGACAGCAACACAGCCGAGGATGACGTGCGCTCGCTTGCGCCCGAAGACGCCGCCCGGGCTTGCCGCCATCCCGTCATTATTGGCAACCGAGCGCAAGAGCTGGCTGACTTGCTGGGCGATGGCCGGATGGCGCTCAACCTCATGCCCGATGCCCGGCAGACATATCTTCTGCATGAAACCCGTCTGAGTGCCGAGATCAGGCCGATCTATGGCCGCGCTCCGGATGCCAAGGTCAAAGCCTGATGGACGATATTGACCGCATCATGCAGGTCATGGACGCTGCCTTTGACCCGCAATGGGGCGAAGCATGGAACCGGCGCCAGATCAGCGATGCACTGACGCTGCCCAACACCCATTATTTGCTGGTGTCCGCCGATGGCAACTGGCCCGGCGACGGTGAGGAGGCAGCCGGATTCACGCTGGTGCGTGCTGCGCCGGGAGAAGAGGAACTGTTGCTGGTTGCAGTCCTGCCGAGCCATCGCGGCAAGGGCCTCGGCCGTCTCTTGCTAAAGCGCGTGACCGAAGAAGCGCGAAGACGGGAAGCAGAGCATGTCTTCCTCGAAATGCGCTGCAACAACCCCGCCGAATCGCTCTACCGCTTGCATGGATTTGAGCCTATCGGCCGTCGACGGGACTATTATCGCCTGGCTGATGGCAGCCGAATTGACGCCATCACCTTCAAACTTTCGGTTTAAATACCGGAAAAACAGGGTTAACCTACCCCAATGTTAATAAGATAGAGAGACGGTACTTGAATTGCTGTTTCGGTTGGCCCATGCGAACTAAGATCTTTTTTGAGTGCAGGTCGCAAGAATGCTGGAAACCAGCACATAGTCCCGAACGAGGAATGCAATGAACCAGATTGAAAACGATATGACCGAGACGCTGATTACGCTGACCTCGGATATTGTTGCCGCCCATGTGAGCAATAACAATGTCGCGGTTGAAGATGTCCCTTCGTTGATCACCAATGTCTACCAGGCTCTGTCTGGCCTCGGTGAAACCGCAGCGCCCGTCGAAGTAAAACCCGAACCTGCCGTGTCGATCCGCTCTTCGGTGAAGAAGGACAAGATCATCTGCCTCGAATGCGGCAAGGACATGAAGATGCTCAAGCGGCACCTCATGACCGATCATGGCCTGACGCCGGATGAATATCGCGCCCGTTTCGGCCTCAATTCCGATTATCCGATGGTCGCGCCCGATTATGCCGAAACCCGCCGCGAACTGGCGAAAAAGATCGGCCTGGGGCGCAAGCCGGGCCAGAAGCGCGGTCGCCGGAAAAAGGCCGCCAGCTAATTCAAACCGCAACAGGTTGAGATAAACGCCCTGCCTCTCTAAGAGTGCGGGGCGTTATCATTTTCGGAGACGGTCTTGTCCCTCGCCATCGACATCGAACAGCTCTGCGCGGAACGTGGTCTGCGGATCACGGAACAGCGGCGCGTGATTGCGCGAGTCCTGTCGGAAAGCCAGGATCACCCGGATGTGGAGCTGTTGCACCAGCGCGCCTCTGCCATCGATCCGAAGATTTCGATCGCCACCGTTTACCGCACAGTCCGCCTGTTTGAAGAGGCGGGCATTCTCGACCGCCACGATTTCGGCGATGGCCGCGCTCGCTATGAGGCCGCGCCGGAGGCGCATCATGATCACCTGATCGATGTGGAAACCGGCAAGGTGGTGGAATTTGTCGATCCCGAACTGGAAGCCTTGCAGCGCCAGATTGCGGAAAAGCTTGGCTATCGCCTCGTCGATCACCGGATGGAATTGTATGGCGTCCGGATCGACCGCGAGGATTGATCCCGCCGAGCTACGGGCTCTTGCTGCGCAGGGGCACCCTACCCCGATTTCGATCCGTGGCTGGCTGCGCCTGATCCGCCGGGTTGGGGGATTGCTTCTTTCTCTGCTGGTCTATGTGCCGCTGCATTATCTCTGGCGGGTCCTTGCCTATGGCTCGCCCTTCCCCAAGCTGTTTCTTGCCCAGGCAGCGTGGATCGTGGGCGCGCGGGTAGAGATCACCGGCACCCCGCTGCGGCGCGATGTGTTCTTCATTTCCAACCATGTCAGTTGGGTGGACATTCTGGCTCTGGCCGGGGCAAGCGGCACCGCCTTTGTCGCCAAGGCGGAACTATCCAAAGTCCCGGTCATCAGCTGGCTCTGCAAGCTCAACCGCACTGTCTATGTCCAGCGCGAAGCGCGCGGCGATGTGGCGGGGCAGATCAACGCGCTGCGGGAATCGCTGGCGGATAACTGGTCCGTCACGGTCTTCCCGGAAGGAACAACGACCGATGGCCACTCGCTGCTACCCTTCAAGACATCCTTGCTGAAAGTGCTGGAGCCGCCCCCGCCCGGCGTGCTGGTGCAGCCGGTGCTGCTCGATTACGGCGCAGTGGGCGAAGAAATCGGCTGGGTCGGCGAAGAAGGCGGGCTTAACAATGCCAAGCGCATCCTTGCCCGCAAAGGCACATTTCCCGTGCGCATCCGCTATCTCGAACCTTTCAGCCCGGAAGAGCATAATGGCCGCAAGGAAATAGGTTCCCGCGCCCGCGCAGAGATCGAGGCCGCGCTGCTGGAGGCGCTGGGCAAGCCCCTGCGCGAGTTTGCGCATGATGTCGGGCCGGTGCGCTATAGTGCGGGGAAATCAGAAGACACGAAACCGCCTTTGGATTCCTGATCCGCTTTCGCTATAGGGCCGCGCCATGCCCCACACT
>JAGREF010000209.1 GCA_020446665.1 Sphingomonadaceae bacterium | reverse complement strand
TCGTTCGAATTGTAGATCGCATCGAAATAGGGCAGCCGCGCGGAGAAGGTCCTGGCCACCACCCGCCCGGTAATCGGCACCTGCACCGCCCGATAGCTGAGCGGCCCGCGCAGCGCCTGCTTTGCCCGCTCAAGCAATTCGAGCAATCTGGGCTGTTCCACCGCACCATCGAAAAAGGCGATTTCGCGCAGCAGATCGTCACGATTGAGTGAACCGCGATTGCCATAGAGCACCGAAACCTTGTGCCCCAGTTCATGCAATTCATAGCTCAGATTGCGGGCATAGGTGGCCACCCCAGTGCCTTTCTCAAGGCCGAGATTATAGCCATCTATCAGAATTCTGGGCATTACCCGGGCACCTCAATCCTTGTGGATGATGATGCCGAACGACGTGACGAGATATTGCTCGATCTGAAGTTTGAGATGATCATTCGCGCTGTAAGGTGGCATATCGATATGCAGGTCGAGCGGTTTCTGGCCAAGATTCCAGTTGAATTTCATCCGGCAACCCTTCGACTTTAAACGATTCTCTAACATCTCGAAATCGCGCTTGCGAAAAAGTACGGTACTAGCATTGTCAACGGTTTCGTCATTGGACGAGCAATTGAACTCGGTTGTGTGGATTGCCAGTCCGCCAGGCTTCAGGCACTTCGCCGAATTAACCACAAATTCGAGACCCTTGGCGATCGAACCCAAATGCTCGAACGCGCATGCAGACCAGACGAAATCGAACTGGCCTGCCAGATCGCGGTCAATCTTGTTCATGTCCATGAAGCGGAAATCGACAAGTCGTTCGAATTCCTGTGGGTCGCAAATATTGCGTTCGTTCAATTGCTGTTTTGAAATGGCATGCTGGTCGGTGTCGATCCAGCCGGCGCTTTTGGCTTTTTGCGGTGCAAGATCGGTGCCCAGCACAGTCACCCCGTTGTGCGCGAGCATCGCCGCCATCGGTTCATTGCCTACGCCAAAACCGAGCGCATGACGCCCTTCTTCGATCATGCCATTTATGTGAAGCGCCTGCATGATGTAACAATATTCCCACTGCTTGCGGTGCATGCGCGGTTCCTCGCGGATCTGCGCGCACCAGTGGCTGTAATGCGGCTCCTCCAGCTGCGCCTGCGTGCAGGCCTGCGATACCGGCTCCCACAGGTCAGGTTCAGGCATAGTATAGTCCGAAATCGGCAGTAAACGGGCGGCGTCGGTCTTCGCGTCCTCTTTGGCGGGTCCCTGCCGTAATTTGCTGAAAAGTGATTTTATCATCCGTGCTACCTCTGAGAAGGAATATCGTTTGCCTATGCAGTCGATACCTGAAGTTCAAGCCAACCAGGGGGCGGCTTCCAGCCGATCAGTTCCTTGAAGTCGGCATAGGCCAGCTCAAAATCGTCATACTGGGCAAGCTTGCCATCATGCAGCACGCCCCAGCGGTTACAGTGGTCGCGGACATAAGCGGCATCATGCGAGATGATGATCATCGCCCGGTCAGCCCGCTTTTCAAACAATTCGTAATTGCACCGATCATGAAACCGCGCATCGCCCACTGCGCCGATCTCGTCGATCAGGAAACAGTCAAATTCGATGATCATGGAAATGGCAAAGGCCAGCCGCGCGCGCATGCCGGAGGAATAGGTGCGCACCGGCTCGCGCAGATAGGGGCCGAGTTCGGCAAAATCTTCCACAAAGGCGAGGTTCGTGTCGAAATCCTGATCATAGATCGTGCTGATGAAGCGGATATTGTCCACCCCGGTCAGCTGATGCTGAAACGCGCCACCAAAGGCGAGCGGCCAGGAGATCGACATAGAGCTTTCAATGCTGCCCGATGTCGGCCGCTCCGCCCCGCTGATCAGGCGGACCATAGTCGATTTGCCGGCCCCGTTGCGGCCCAGAATGCCCAGCCTTTCCCCGCGGTCGAGATCGAAGGAAATGCCATCCAGCACAAGGTTTTCGCCAAAACGCGTGGGATAGGTTTTGCGCAGATCGCGGACGCGGATCATTCGGGCACCACCCGCCGCTCTGTCCAGCGGACCATCACCAGCGCTGCGACTGTCAGCGCCAGCGACAGGGGGATCACATAGCCCAGATCATAATGCGCGCGGGCCTGATCCCCGAACCACCCTTCGCGGACCATTTCCACCCCGTGCACCATCGGGATCCACAGCACGATTTCCTGCGCAAATTTGGGCAGCGCATCGACGAGGAAGGCCGCGCCGGACAGCGGGAAAATGAGGTAGGAAGCCGGGTGCCAGAGCTTATCGACTAGCTCGCTATGATGGCTCAGCGCGCCCAGCGTGACGGCCAAAGCTGCGCCAAACCAGGCGAGGATCAGCCAGCCGCCAGCAACCTTCAAGACATCGTCTGGCGGCTCCAGCCAAGCGGACAAAATCAGGATCAGTGCCAGAGTGACGAAGGAAATGGTCGCCCCGCCAAATTCCAGCAACAGGCGCGCAGCATAAATGTCCAGCACCTTGATATTGCGGTGATACATCAGCGCCAGATTGGCCCATAGCGCATTGATGCAGCGCCCCGGCATATTGCGCCATAACAGCACACTGGAATAGCCGGTCAGCGCAAAGGCGACGATGGGCAAGTCACTGCCATGGACGGACTTGGTCGCGGTCCACAGGATCGTAACCCCGATGGTGAAGATCATCGGTTCCACAAACAGCCACAGAAAGCCGATATTGTGCCGCCCATATCGCGTGAGCATTTCACGCACCAGCAAAGCGCCGATAATCCGCGCATTGACGCGCAGACTATGGGGCAGAGAGGCCGGTTGAGGCGGCGTGGTGGCCATTAGTCGCGATGCTCGCGAATGCCGACCAGCAGCATGGACAGCACACCCCATGCCAACAGACCGAGGACGAATGTGGCAAAGATGCTGCGCAGCCGCTTGGGATAGGTGGCATAATCGGGCAGCGAAGGCTCTGCGATCCGCTCGACATAGGCCTGTTTGCGCCGCGCCTCTGCCTGCGCATCCTGTTGCGATGCAAGCGCCACGGCCAGTTGCTGTTCGGCAAATTCGGAAGCCAGTTTCAGTTCCTGATATTTCGCAGAATTGGCAGAGAGGGAGCGCGATCCGCCGGCAATCTCTTGCGTCTGTTTTGCGATTTCCCGCTCCAGCTCGCGCACCTGCGTTTTCAGGAACGGGATCTGCGATGCGCGCGGCGTGTAAGTGCGCATTTGCAGCAATTGCGTGCGCGTGGCGATCAGTTCTTCCTGTAATTGGGAAATCGTCTGCAGCCCCACCTTGGCCTGCATTTCCGGGTCGATCACGCCCGCCCGGTCACGGAATTTCGCCAGCGCGAGCGATGTTGCCTTGGCCTGATCGCGCGCTATCTCGACTTCCTTCCGCGCAAAGCCGATTGCGTCAGTCCGTGCGCGTTCGGACAGAGTGTTTACCAGCAATTCGGAGCGTTGCAGCAGGCGCTCGTTTATTTCCCTCGCCTGTTCGGGATCGAAGGCTTCCACCCGCACCCGCAGCACCAGAATGCTGCTGCCATCCTCTATCGCTAGCTTGCCGCCGAAATATTCGAAGAGCTGTTCGAAACTGTCGCCGCTCAGCCCGCCGAACCGGTCGAGGAAAAAGATGCTGCTGCTGCCATAGGCCTTGCTGACATAGCCATCCTGATTGATCTGCTTCAGCGCATCGCGCGAGCGCAGGAATTCGCGCACGGCGTTGCTTTCTTCCGTTGCGCCGGTGATGGCATTGCTGCCAAAAACCGCGCCCAGCGGTGATGTGTCCGGCTTGGCCGGGCTGCGCACCAGAATGCGCGATTCCGAGACATAGACATCTTCTGCCAGCAGCCCGAAATAGAGCACAGCCAGCAGCGTCGGCAGCGCCACCACCGCCAGAAAGAGCGGGTTCAGGGATTTCAATCGGTTCAACACTGGGCGGCCTGGCCTTTTTCGCTCGCTGAAGTTGCGGGCCTGTAAATGCGATTATCCGAGTCCATGCAAGGTTTGTCGGCGCTCTGGGCGATTTGCGCCAGCCACTGCGCGCAATTGGCGAAATGCTGTTCCCAGTCTGGCGGATCGAAACTGCCGATCCTTGCCAATTGGCGCTGGTACTCCTGGCCCTGGTCACAGAAATCAGCGATGGCTGCAGCCCAAGCGGCGCTGTCCTGCGGATCAAGGAGCGTCGGAATGCCTTGCCCGATCTCGCGCAGGCTGGGCAGGTCGCTGGCGATCACCGGAACCCGCAATTGCAGCGCTTCGACCAGGGGCAGGCCATAGCCTTCTGCTAGACTTGGCAACACCATGGCGCGCGCTGTTGCCACGAGTTGTGCGATCTGGGCATCGTCCAGACCGGTTCGGATTTCCACATGGCGCCTGAGTAGCGGGTCCGCTCTCAGCCTGTCGCGCACAAGCTCACCGCCCAGCCCGATGCTGCCCGCCAGCACAAGGCGCGGCGCGGCGTCACCAAGCCGTGCGATCATGTCCGACCAGACCCGCAGAAGCAGCCTATGGTTCTTGCGTGTTTCAATCGTGCCCACGCAAACAAACAGCGGCCGGGCAGATGCTTCGCGCCGCAAGGGAACAGGCATGGCACCGCTCCCCAGCGGGGCAATCAGCAGCGGGGGGAGATGCTGCCCACCGGCATAGAAGCGCAATTCATCCGCTGTCGCCTGCGAATTGACGATGATCCCGGCGGCATTGTGCAGCGCATGGTCCACGCGCCCGCGATGGCGCCGGGTCTTGTGCGGCGTGGTCACCTGCGGATGGGTGATCGGGATCAGATCATGCAGCATATAGACCGGACGGACAGTGTTCTTGCGCAGCCAGCGCGCATGGGCGGGCAAGTCAAAATCGGAATGACCGACATTGAGATAGGTTGCCCCACCAAAATCGCGGGCAAAGGGGCGGCGCAGCAGGATTGCCGCAAGCCGACGGCGGAATTGCCATGTCGGCAAATCCAGCGCGGCGAAGAGTTTGCGGGAGGCCGATGGGTCAAGCACAATTGCCTGTCCGCGAAGCTGCAAGACAGCCAGTGCCTCCCCGCCAAAATGCCGGGCATAGGCATCGCACACCCGGTCCAGCCCGCTGGGTGTCGCGCCTTTCCAGCGCCGGGCAACCGCGCGGGTCATGTCGAGCAAAAGCGGCGTCATGGCGTCATCGCTCTCTCTGACGCAAACAGCTCTGGCAATTGGTCGCGGATTTGGTGCCGCGCCAGTTCCAGCGCGCGGGCATCATCGACATCGATCCACCACGCATCGCCAATATCCACCGTCTGCGCGCGCCCCTGATCAGCCAGACGCTGCATCCCGTCTGACAGCGAGCCGGAGGCACCATCGCGAATGGCCGCGCGGATCGCATCCAGCAATGCGGGCGAGGCACGGAAGGCACCGCAATCCACCGCGTCATAGGCGCTGATGGACTTGCCGATCCGCAATATCGCCCCTGCCGCATCGCGCGCCACCCAGGTTGCATCGTCCGGGTCAACCAGCGGAGAGGTAATGCGCTGGTCAATTGCCAGCACGGCACCATCGCCAGCCGCTGGTCCGTTCGTCAGAGTGTGAAGGACAGCCCGCGAAAATATGTGATCGGCCATAACCAGCAGGAAATCCCCGGCAAAGCCGGCTGCTCCGGTCAGCACCGAATGGCCATTGGGCAGGCTGTGATCGGCCACGCGGCGCGCCTCAACAACCACGCCCGCCCGCTCTGCCATGGCGGGAAGCTGCGCTTCGATGGCCGCAGCCTCATGGCCGGTGGCCACGGCAATATGGGTGGCACCCACGCTCGCCAGCTGCCGGATCGCAATTTCCAGCAGTGACAGACCGTGCAGGCTGGTCAGCGGCTTGCAGGCCTCCAGCTCGCGCAGGCGGCTGCCATAACCGGCGGCAAGAATCAGCGCGTCCATCAACCGGTCCCCATTCCGGGGCCTATTCCGCGGCCTGCACCGCGCGGGGCAGAAACGGGTCCAGCATCCGCCCGGCAGCGGCATCATCCATCTGCTGCGGCGGGTGCTTGCAGTAATAGGCGCTGGGCGCAATCAATGCGCCGCTATCGCCCTTGTCCAGCGCGGCCTTGCAGAACCGGATCGCATCCATGACACAGGCCGCCGCATTGGGGCTGTCTTCTACTGAGAGCCGCAATTCCAGATTGAGCGGGACATCGCCCCATTGCGTCCCCTCCAGCCGCAGGAAGCACAATTTGTTGTCCTTCTGCCAAGGGACATATTCGGACGGTCCGATCTGGATATTCTCATCCGCCAGACGCTGCGCCAGCGCGGCCTGCACGGCCTCGGTCTTCGATGTCTTCTTGCTCGTCAGCCGTTGCCGGTCGAGCATGTTCATGAAATCGGTATTGCCGCCGGTATTGAGCTGATAGGTCCGCTCTACCGTCACCCCGCGCGTGGTGAAGAGGTTGGACAGAGTGCGATGGACAATCGTTGCGCCAACCTGCGCCTTGATATCATCGCCCACGATGGGCAGGCCGCGTTCGCGAAAGCGCGCTTCCCATTCCGGGTCGCTGGCGATGAAAACGGGGATGCAATTGACCACACCCACGCCCGCCTCCAGCGCGCATTCCATGTAGAATTCGCTCGC
>JAGREF010000208.1 GCA_020446665.1 Sphingomonadaceae bacterium | reverse complement strand
AGTTGAGATAGCCGAACAGGCTGGCGGCCGGGCTGGCGAAGCGGAGCGATTCCACATCCTTGCCCAGCTCCCGTCCATCCATCGGCAGCGGCATGTGGGTGCGGTATCCGGTCGGGCTGCCGCCGGGATTTTCCGCGTGGTAATCGGGATAGGGGAAGGCGCAATAGGTGATGTCCGTATGCGCGCCCATCCAGCGCAGCATGCCCGAGGCATTCTCCACATAGGCGCGGATATTGGCATCGGGAACATTGTCTGCCGACAGGGCGCGGACATATTTGAACGCATCTTCGGGCTTGTCGTCAAACCCGGCTTCGCGCGCCTGATCGCTGGCCGGAATCCAGATCCCTGCGCCAGACGTGGCGGAGGTGCCGCCCCATTGCGCTTCCTTCTCCACGATCAGTGTGTCGGCACAGTTTTCCGCACCGACCAGCGCGCTCAGCAATCCGCCTGCGCCCGATCCGACGACGAGAAGGTCAACTTCCTTGTCCCAGCCCATGGCTTTGCCCCTTAGCTTGGCAGATAAAGCTGCGCGGATTTGCCGCCATCCACCGGCAGCGCGATGCCGGTGATATAGCTGGCCGCATCAGACAGCAGGAAGATGATCGATTCCGCCAATTCGTCCGGATCGCCGCCGCGCCCCATGGGAATGGCATCTGCCGTCTTGGCTGCAATTTCAGGTGCCTTGCGCGCGAAATCCTCGTTCCCCGCGGTCTGGACCTGCCCGGGGACGACGCAATTGAGGCGGATATTCTCGCGCGCGACTTCCATTGCGGCAACCGAAGTGAATTGGATCATTGCCGCCTTGCTCGCGGAATAGCTGGTCATATAGGGCGCAGAGCGAATGGCGGTGGTAGAGCTGACATTGACGATGCTGCCCCCGCCGCTCTTGCGCATGGCAGCAATCGCGGCCTTGGTCCCGGCAAAGACTGCGTCGGAATTGACGGCAAAATCCTTGCGCCAATGCTCCAGCGAGAGCTTGTCGAGCGGGGCATAATGCACGCTCATCGCATTGTTCACCAGCATGTCGAGCCGCCCATGGGCATCGGCAATCTGCGTCACTAGCGCGGCATAGGCTTCTGCATCGGACAAGTCGATGGAATGGATTTCAACCGAGCCCCCTGCGGCGTGAATGGCATTGCGGGTCGCCTCCAGCTTTTCCATGCCACGGGCCAGAACCACCACATGCGCGCCGCGTGCGGCGAGTTTCTGCGAGGTGGCGCGGCCGATCCCGTCGCTGCCCCCGGTGACGATGGCAACGCGGCCTTCCATATCCTTCACGCTCATGCAGCGGCCCTTTCAGTGTTGAGTTTGGGGTCGGGTTTGTCCGGCGATTCAATGCAGCTGGTCCCGCCCGGAGAATACATCATGGTCACGCAGCGATTGCAGGCGGTGCAGCCCGATGTCTGGATACTGCCTTCGCGCAGCCGGTTCACGAAATGTGGATCATGCACCAGCGCACGGCCCATGGCGATGGCTTCGAAACCGTCACCCATCGCCTGTTCCACACCCTCATGCGACTGAATTCCGCCGAGATAGGCGAGCGGCATGTCCACCGCAGCGCGCACTTGCTGCGCCAGCTCGCGCAGATAGTTTTCGCGGAATTCAATCGGCGGCGGGGCGGTCATTTCCTGGATCTTCATGCCCAGTCCGATGATCGGATTGGCCGGTTTCGACCCGGAGGAGGGCAGCGGACAGCCAAACATCGCCTGAATCGATTCGACATTCAGCCCGTTGGACAGCACCGCCATATGCGCGCCATCAGCCTGCAGTCGCTTGGCAACTTCCACGCCTTCGCTGATCGTGTTCCCTTTGCCTGGCCCGTCAGTCATGGAATATTTGACCAGCACGGCCAGATCCTTGCCCACCGCATCCAGCACCTTGCGCAGCACTTCGCTGGGGAAATTCATGCGCTTTTCAATCGTGCCGCCATAGGCATCGCGCCGCTTGTTATAAATGGGCGAGACAAACTGGCTGAGCAGATAGCCATGGCCCATATGCAGCTCGACCGCGTCAAACCCTGCTTCGCGCGCCTTGATCGCGGCGGTCACGAATTCTGCCGCCATCGCGTCCATCTCGTCGCGGTTCATGGCCTTCTTGAAGAAGCGGCCCGACATCACGCCAACCTTGTTGAACCCGCCCGAGGAGGACAGCGGCTTGCTGGTTTGCAGAGTATCCTTGTCCAGAAAAGTGAAGCTGCCCGCATGGGTGATCTGCGCGCTGGCCGCCCCGCCATGGCGGTGCACAGCATCGGTCAGCGCGCGGAAATCCGCCAGTGCATCATCATCCAGCACGGCCTGATCAATAAAGGTCCGTCCATCGCGTGAGGTGGCACAATAGGCGACGGTGGACAACGCCGCCCCGCCTTCGGCCATGCGTTCGTGAAACCGTGCCAGCCCCTTGCTGACGATGCCGCCCTTGGCCATACCTTCATTGGTCGCCGCCTTGATAAAGCGGTTGCGCAGGGTAAGCGGCCCGATGGTGAGCGAGCTGTAGGCCTTTTCAAATTGAGACACGCGCTGGGACTCCTCTCTCTTCACGCATTCTTTGAATGAGACTGGCTTTCTGTCAACCGATTGCGTAATATATTTGCATATTCACTACGAATTTATGGGATTGAGGCTATGGAATCGCAACTTTCGGGCAAGATCGCGCTGGTGACTGGGGGTGGTCAAGGTGTCGGACAGGGAATCGCGCTCGCTTTGGCGGCGGCGGGGGTGAAGCTCGCTCTGTTCGGGCGGACTGAGAGCAAATTGGTCGCAACACAGGAATTGGTGGAAGCGCGCGGCAGCGAGGCGCTGGCCATGGCCGGCGATGTGTGCAGCGCCGCAGACCTTGAGCGCGCTGTGGCTGAGGCGACAGAACGCTTTGGCGGGATCGACATCCTCGTCAATAATGCCCAGCAAGTGCCCAATGGCCCGCTGGAGAAGGTCAGCGACGAAGCCTATCTGCGCGGTTTCGAATCCGGCCCGCTGGCAGTGTTGCGGCTGATGAAGCTGGTCCGCCCGATCATGGCGCAGCGCGGCGGGGGAACGATCTTCAACCTCGTCTCCAGCGCCGGGGTGCGCTGGGACATGGCAGGCTATGGTGCCTATGGTTCAGTCAAGCAGGCGATCCGCCCGCTGACCCGCGCGGCAGCGTCGGAATGGGGTGGTGACAATATCCGCGTCCTGTCCATCGCGCCGCATGCGAAAAGCCCCGGTCTGGTCAAATGGATGGAGCATAATCCCGAAGAGGCCGAGGCATTTTTCCGCACCATCCCGCTGCGCCGCGTGGGCGAATGCGAAGAGGATATTGGCCGGGCAGTGGTGGCCTTGTGTCAGCCCGAAATGGCCTATCTCACCGGCGCGACGATCCCGCTCGATGGCGGGCAGGCCAATTTCGACTGAGGCGGCGGCATGGAAAAGATCATCGCCACGCTATGCGGCGAGCAAATGCCTGATCCTGCGGCGCTGGCGGCAGGCCTGCGTGAGGCTGGTGCAACGGCAGTGCGGATCAATCTGCGCGATGAAGCGGTGGCGCCTGCAGCCGGGCTGGTGCAGCAAAGCGGGGCCAGCCTGCCCGATGCCGTGGTGCAATTCTGGCTGCCCAGCGCCAATCCGGCGCGGCTGGGGGCGACCGACACAGTGCTGGCCCGTTACGGCACAGTGACAGGGCAATGGCTGGTCACGGAATCGACCATCATCGCCAACACACTTCATCCACCAATGGCGGGTGAACGCACACATGGCTTTGCGCAAATGGCGTTTCTGACTCTGCCTGAGGGCAGGGCATGGGCGGACTGGCGGCGCATCTGGCGCGATGGCCATACGCAGGTGGCGATCGATACGCAGTCAAACTTTGAATATGTGCAGAATCTGGTGGTGGAGCCACTCGCGGACGGCGCCGCGCCCTTTGTCGCGGTAGTCGAGGAATGTTTCCCGCCTGCCGCGATGACTGACCCGCTGACCTTTTTCGATGCCGCTGGCGACAAGGCAAAGTTTGAGCGCAATCTGGCCGCGATGATGGAAAGCTGCGCACGCTTCATCACGCCGGGGACAATCGACGTGTTTGCTACCAGCCAGTATGATTTTGCTTAGGTCGCTCGCGCACCCCTGACGAGTTGCCCCGGCTTCGCTCCGGTCAGCTGCCCGTTTCGCCGGATCACTGCGCCCGAAACAATGGTCGCATCATAGCCGGTTGCACGTTGCGTCAGGCGGCGCCCCCCGGCGGGCAGATCGTGAACGATTTCCGGGCAATGCAGCTGCAGCCGGTCGAGGTCGATCACATTGACGTCTGCCTTTGCTCCAACGCTCAAAACACCGCGATCCGCCAGCCCGACAGCACGCGCGGCCTTGGCCGAGAGCATATGCACGGCCTCAGCCAGCGGGATGGACAAGCCTTCGCGGTTGGGCCCGCGCACGAATTCGCTCAGCAAGTAAGTAGAATAGCTCGCATCGCAGATCGCACCATAATGCGCGCCGCCATCGCCCAATGCGGGCACGCAATGCGAGTGGTTGAGCATCTGATGCGCGCCTTGTAGCGTGGCCCCTTCATAATTGCCCAGCGCCACCATGAAAAAGCCCTTGCCGCCGGTTTCCAGCAAACGGTCATAGGCGACTTCCTGCGGACTGCATCCGCGCGCGCGGGCCTGATCGGCGATGCTGCAGGATTTGGGCGGGGCATAGTCTGGCGGATCATTCAGCGGGAACATCCATTCCCAATTGCGACCCAGCGCGTTGAAGGGATGGCCCTCAGTGAAATTCTCTGTCAGCAGCGCTTCTCGCAAGTCCGGATCGCGCATGGCGGAGAGTTTCTGATCCAGCGGCAGGTCTGCGATCTTCGCCCAGCTGGGGCACAGGACGAAGGGATGGACGGTCAGCTCCAGCCCGGCGATCAGCCCGATCGGGCGTGGCATGACCTGCGCGTTCACATGCTGTCCGGCGGCGTTGGACCTATCCAGCAGGTCGAGAACTTCGCGCCAGCCACTATCGCCGTCATTGCCGGATGCCAGCGTAAAGGTTCCCGCAAGGCCGGTTGCCCTGGTCACTTCTTCGACAAAGCGATATTCCACATCCCACCGGCGAAAAGCATCAAGCACGATCTGGAAGGTTCCGCCGCCACCCTCGGCGACGCCGTGGCAGATCTCGGTCAGTTCACGCACATCCGCTTCGAAGCTGGGAATGCTGCCGCCATCGGCGGTCTTGTGGATGGACAGGCGCGATGTGGCAAAGCCGAGCGCACCCGCTTCCACCGCTTCCCGCGCGAGCTGGCGCATCAGCGCGAGGTCGTCTTCCGTCGCCGGTTCCTGCGCCGCGCCGCGCTCGCCCATGGCAAAGACCCGCAATGGGCTGTGCGGCAGATAGGCGGCAACGTCGATATCGCGTTTGCCCGCGGCCACACGGTCGAGATATTCGGGAAAGCTCTGCCAGTTCCATGGCAGGCCGTCCGCCATCACCACGCCGGGGATGTCCTCAACCCCCTCCATCACGCGGATCAGCAGATCGTGATCCTCCGCACGGCAAGGAGCAAAGCCGACCCCGCAATTGCCCATCACCGCCGTCGTCACGCCATGGGCAGAGGATGGATCGAGCACGTCCGACCAGATCGCCTGACCATCATAGTGGGTATGCACATCGACAAAGCCGGGGGTGACGATCCGCCCCTTGGCGTCGATCTCTTCCGCGCCTTTGCCGGACACTTCGCCTATGGCGGCAATGCGCCCGCCTGAAATGGCAAGGTCGCCCTCGAGCAAATCGCCGCCGGTTCCGTCAGCGATTGTGCCGCCGCGAATGATCAGGTCAAAATCGCTCATGCCCGCTCCACATCTGCCCAGATGGCACCGGCTTCATGCGTGTCGAGATCAACTGTCCCGCGCACACCCAGCGCGGCGCGGGCTTGGTCCAGCGGCAGGTCCCAGTAATCTTCCATCTTCGCCATCCAGAATGCGTCTGACTGACGGGCAATGGCCATGCCCTGTTCCATGCATTGCAGCGCTGTGCCCCACACTTGCGGGTAATGCAGCACAGTGCGGATGACATAACGCATGGTGCCCAGAATCCCCATCGCGTTCATTTCGCCTGCCAGTTCCTTGTTGGCGATGAACTTGTCGATCGTGCCGAGGCGAAACCAATAGGGGATCAGCTCGCCCATGTAATTGAACCCGCCGCCGGTCAGTATGTGTTCGAAATCATGCGTCTCCGCAGCAGGCGGATAATCCGGCCCGTTGCGCCGCAGCGCAATCTTGGCGATCCAGTCACGCAGGCGTGGATCATTGAGATATTTGGAAGAAGAGATCAGCACGGAGGAATCGGTGCCCAGCAACGCCACCCCGCGCGCGAGATAGGGAATATCATCCATCGCCTGCATCCTCTCATTTTGCATTTCTTGCGAGCAATGATACGCAATTGGAAAATAGAATCCATAATGAATGTGGAAATGCGAAGGGATTGTGATGTCTGATAACGCAAATGGCGGTGGTTGCGTGATTGTGTTCGGGGCCAGTGGCGGGATCGGCTCTGCCATTACCCGCGTGCTGGCACTGGATGGGATGCCCCTCGCGCTGGTCTGCAACCGCAAGCGTGACATGGCCGAGCAACTGGCGGCTGAGATCGGTCAGGGGGCCAGCGTGCATCGGGGCGATGTCTCCACCCCCGATGGCGCGGCAGGCATCATTGCTGAAGCGCTTGCCACGCATGGCCGGATCAGCGGGCTGGTCTGGGCTGCCGGGCCGCTGGTGCAGCAGCATTTCATGGGGCAGGTCAGCGATGAGGAATGGCAACGCTCGCTCGACATAGAGACCAGCGGCTTCTTTCGGGCATTACGCGCCGTATTGCCTGCGATGAAGCGGAACGGAGGCGGGGCGATTGTCCATCTCGGCTCTGCCGGTCATCTGCGCTGGCCTGATCGCGATGGCCTGTCGGTTGTGCCCAAGGCGGCCAATGAAGCGCTGGTCAAAGGGATTGCGCGCGAGGAAGGGCGCCATGGCATCCGCGCCAATTCCGTGCTGGTCGGCGTGATTGATGCGGGCATGTTCCACGAATTGATGGAGCAGGGCCAGTTCCCCGATGGCTGGGTGGAAGAAACGTTGAAAGCGCTGGCGATCAAGCGCTGGGGGCAGGCGGAAGAGGTTGGCCATGCGGTCAGTTGGTTGCTGTCGGACAAATCTGCCTATGTTACAGGGCAACAGATCGCCGTGGCCGGTGGTTATGGAATTTGAACACAGAGCAGGGGAATTCGCATGACACTTAACCCGCAGGTCGCACAAATGCTGGCCGCCATGGCCGAGGCACCGCCGATTGATTTCGAGAATTCCACCGCGCAGCAAGTGCGTGCCGCCTATGATGCGATGATTTTCCCGGGGGAGCCCATCGCCATGGCCCGGGTGGAGGATGTTGCGATCCCCTTGGCTGGGCGCTCGCTGGCGGCGCGGCTCTATATTCCGGAAGGGGCAGGGGAAGCACCGCCGCTCACTCTTTTCTTCCATGGCGGGGGCTGGGTGCTGGGCAATCTCGACACGCATGATGCCAGTTGCCGCGCGCTGGCACGGGCGAGCGGAGTAGCATTGCTGGCGCTCGATTATCGGCTTGCGCCAGAGCATCGCTATCCGGCGGCGGCGGATGATTGTCATGATGCGCTGTGTTGGGTCGTGGAAAACGGGACGCAATTGGGGATCGACCCGTCGCGTCTGGCCGTGGCGGGGGACAGTGCCGGGGGTAATCTGGCCGCTGTTACGGCACTGCAGGTGCGTGATCGGGGCGGGCCTGCGCTACGCCATCAATTGCTGATCTATCCGGTAACCGCGCGCGATTTCACCACGCCATCCTATGTGGCCAATGGCGGCGGCGAGTATTTCCTCAGCAAAGCAAGCATGCGCTGGTTCTGGGATCATTATGCGGGTGGTATCGAGGATGCGCCGCTGGCCGATATTCTGGGCACGCCCGACCTGTCTGGCCTTGCCCCGGCGACAGTTATCACGGCTGAATATGATCCGCTACGCGACGAAGGGGATCGCTATGCCGTGCGGCTGGCGGAGCAAGGCGTGGCGGTGGACGCGGCTTGCGCACCGGGGATGATCCACGGCTTCTTCTCGATGTTCCAGATGGTGCCCGCCGCGCTGGAATGGATCGAGCGCGGCGGTGCCAATCTGCGTGCGGCTTTATCCGACTAACTGCCCGCCATCGACGGTAAAGGCGCTGCCGGTGATCTTGGCAGCGTCAGTGCTGGCGAGATAGGCGACCATGCTGGCAATATCTTCCGGCTGGCAGATGCCATTTTCCAGCTTGGGCGCGGAGCGCATCACGATGGACCAGTCCACATCGCCTTCGGGCGGGGCCTGATTGCCCATCGGCGTATCGACCTGGCCGGGGCAGACGGCGTTCACGCGCACGCCCTGTGCGGCATATTCGACCGCCAGACTGCGGGTCAGCCCCAGCACACCATGTTTCGCGGCAGTATAGGCCGCGGAATAGGCGATGCCATCCAGCGCAGCGGTGGAGGCCATGTTGACGATGTTGCCCCTGCTCGGCAGCAAATGCGGGATCGCCGCCCGGCACATGGCAAACACACCCACCAGATTGATCTGCAGCAGCCGGTTGAAGCGTGCTTCCTCGAAACTGGCGGTCGGCCCCCAGTCGAGCATCCCGGCGATATTGCACAGCACATCCAGCGGCCCCGTCGATGTCGCATCTGCAACCAGCGCATGGCAGCTTGCCACATTGCTCGCATCAAAGGGCACGGCGCGGTGATCGCCATCAAGGCTGGCCAGCGTCTCTGCCAGCCCCGCCTCGTTGACGTCTGCGATCACCAGCGCGGCGCCTTCGCTTGCCAGCCGCTGAGCCGTGGCGCGGCCGATGCCCGATGCTGCCCCGGTGACGATGGCCCGTTTGCCAGAAAAACGCATAATCGCAACTCCTCTTCCCTTAATTGCGTAACACTCTATCATTTCAGTTACGCAAAGCGAGGTTGAAAATGGATATTGAGCAAAGAATCGCAAGAATCGAAGCAGACCGGGCGATCCGGGATCTCAAGATGCGCTATCTCCGCGCGGCCGATGCGAAAGATCCCGACACGATGCGCGATTGCTTTCTGCCCGATGCCAAAATCCGCTTTGACGGGTTCCCTGATTTTGATGATCGCGACAGCTTCATTGCCATCTATCGCGAGCTGGGTTGTGCGCCCGGCATTTTCGACATTCATCAGGGCGGGACGGGTGTTGTTGAATTCGACACTGTCGAACAGGCGCGCGGCTGGTGGCCGCTCTATTTTCACAACATCAATCTGGGGCAGGGCACGCTCACGCAGATGGGGGTGGAATATGAGGATATTTACGTCCTGCGCGAAGGCCGCTGGTGGATTGCGCAAAGCGCTTCCAGCCGAAAAAGCTGCCTGATCCATTCAGTGGACGGGGCCGGCAATGCGCTGGTGCAGGTGATGGGCGAAGCACCGCAGAGCTTTGGCTGAAGTGCGCCGCGATCAGCTGACCTGATAGGCCTCCCACTCAGGCGTTTCCATAGCCTTTTCAAAATCCTGATAAGACCAGGGCCAGGTCATCGGTACCCCTTCCGCGTCGAGATACCAGCTGGTGCAGCCACTGGCGAAAATCGTTCCGCGGGCGGCTGCGATGCGTTTGTCCTCATAGGCTGCAAAGGCGCTGTCACTGGCGACAACGGCAGTCGCATTGCCAGCTGCAATGGGCCGGATGAGCTGCTCCACATAAGTCCACTGGATCTCCGCCACTTCGATCAGGGAGAAATTGCCAACCGGCGAAGTCGGGCCATTGAGCATGAACAGATTGGGGAAATGCGGGATGGATATGGCCATATAGGCGCTGCACCGCGTCGCCCATGCGGTCTCCAGATCGATACCATCTGTGCCCTCAACCACCATGGGCCGCATGAAGCGATCTGCATGGTAACCCGTTGCCAGAGCGAGGATATCCAGTTCGTGGAAAGTGCCTTCCCTGTCTCTGATGCCACCCGGTTCGACAGTGTCGATTCCACACACAACAGTTTCGACATTGGGCAATTGCGCAGCCTCGTAATAGTGGCTGGAATAGATCAGTCGCTTGCAGGCGGCACGATAATCGGGGCGCAATTTCTCGCGCAGCACCGGATCGGTGACCGATTCCAGATTCTGCAGGCAATAGGTCTCGATTTCCTGCATCGCGTCGGAATCCGGATTCACCAGCCCTTCATTGAAGCGATAGACCCCGTTCCAGTAGAAATCGTCGTTACGCAGAGCCTCTATGGCGCCGGGATTGTTGCGGAAATTCTCCAGCTCCTCTTCGCTATATTCGTAATCCGGGATCGGCATGATCCATTGCGGGGAGCGCTGGAAATTGACGATCTGATGGCCATCCAGCCCCAGTTTTGTGGTCATCTGCACCCCGGTTGACCCGCTGCCGATAATCCCGATGCGCTTGCCAGACAGGTCCAGTTCCGGTTCCCAGCGCGCAGTATGCATGGCCTTGCCCGCAAAGCTCTCCAGCCCCGGAATATCGGGAATCTTGGGGTGGTGGAGCACGCCGGTGGCTGCGATCACAACCTCTGCTTCAGTATGGGTTCCGTCTGCAAATTCCAGCTGCCAGCGGGTTCCGTCCCACCGGGCGGCAGTGATTTCGCTGTTGAAACGGATCAGCGGCCTGATCCCGAAATCATCGACCACCTTTTCAAAATAGGCCTGAATCTCTGGGCCGGAGGCGTGGTACCCACTCCATTCCGGGTTCAGAGCAAAGGAAAAGCTGTAATTATGCGCCGGGACATCGCAGCTCAGCCCGGGATAGACATTGTCACGCCATGTGCCCCCGATCCGGTCGGCCTTTTCATAGACTGTGACATGGTCATGCCCGGCCTGCCGCAGCTTGATCGCGGCCAAAATGCCGGACATGCCAGCACCAATGATCGCAAATCGCGTTGCTGACATTGCGGTTTCTCCCGATATTTCTCCATCAGACATATCGCAAACCGTGAAATGCGCAAATATTTATCCTTTCAATTTCGCATTTAGCGGTTAGAGTCGCAAAAAACACGATGTTTGCGTCAGCTTGGGAGAGATTCGACATGGCCGAAGGCAGGGTTGCGCTGGTTACAGGCGCGAGTCGCGGGGCAGGGGCAGGCATTGCCCGCGGTCTGGGGGAGCTGGGCTATACGGTCTATGTCACCGGGCGGACAAAAACGCCGGGTGATGCGAAGGGCTGGGATGGCTCGGTGTTGCCCGGCACTTTCGAGGAAACCGCAGCCAAAATCACCGAACTGGGTGGCCGCGGAATAGCGGTGCAATGCGATCATGCCCATGATGAGCAGGTCGCGGCGCTGTTTGAACGGATCGCGAAGGATGAGGGCCGGCTGGATATGCTGGTCAATAATGCGACCTATATTCATCATCAGCTGATCGAGAAGAAACCCTTCTGGGAGAAGGAATTGGACGCAGCCAAAATTCTCGATGTCGGGCTTCGTTCGGCCTATGTTGCCAGCTGGCATGCGGCGAAGATCATGGTGCCGCAAGGTAGCGGGATGATTGCTTTCGGCTCGTCCTTCGGGGCCAATTGCTACATGCACGGCCCCGCCTATGGCGCGCAGAAAGCGGGCGTCGACAAATTTGCGCATGATATGGAGCATGATCTGCGCGGCACCG
>JAGREF010000207.1 GCA_020446665.1 Sphingomonadaceae bacterium | reverse complement strand
CTCGGCAGGTGGATCGAAAAGCGGGTTCCCAGCCCTTCGCGGGATTCGACATCGAGGCGGCCTCCCATGGAACGGATCAGTTCGCGTGCTTCGAAAGCACCAATCCCGAACCCGCCATTTTTCGAAGACACGAAAGGCTTGAACAAGCCGTTGCGGATGAACTCGGGGCTCATCCCGCAACCGCTATCCACGATATCGAGCCTTGCCCGCCCTTTCTCTGACAGCACTTCCAGGAAGATCGGGGCGCCGGCTTCGCTTGCATCAATAGCGTTCTGGACAAGATGGGTCAGCGCCTGTTCCAGCGCTTCGCTATCGCCGCGCACAGTGCAGGCTTCGCTGCGGGTCAGGGCAATGGAGTTGCTCGCCTGGTAAGTGCTGACCACCTTGCCTGCGAGCTGCACCAGGTCGAGCGGCTCACGTTTCTCGCTGCCGCTGGCACCATAGCGATTGAGCCGGGCAAGCAGCATGTTCAGCTTGTCTGCGCTGTTGCGCAGCGTCACCAGCATGTCTGCGCGGAATTCCGGCTTGTCGGCATGTTTTTCCGCATTGCGTGCCAAGAGTCCCAGCTGGCTGGCCAGATTCTTGATGTCGTGCATTACGAAAGCAATGCGGCGGTTGAATTCGTCAAACTGACTGGCATCCATCAATGCCTGTTCGCCGGCCTGCTCCGCAAGGTAGCTGGCAAGCTGTCGCCCCACGAGCTTGAGCAGGTCGAAATCTTCCCAGTCCAGCGCTCGTGGCACAGGTGGGCGGGCAAGCACGACCACACCCAGCAAACGGTCAAAATGGACCAGCGGCACCAGTGCCCACGCCTTGTCAGACGCCAGCAGCCAATCCGGCAACAACCCATGAATGCCATGATGGTCTGGTCCGCGTGCCAACTGGTCGAGATCGGCGATGAATTCCTTGCTTTCCAGCACCCTTGCAAGGTCTGGTGGCAGGGCCGCTGCGGGAACCTTGCAATCATTCCAGCGCCAACGCGCAACGAGCTCGAAATGCCCGTCATCGGCCGGTGCCAGCAACAAGCCACGCGGGCTCTCGGTAATGTCTGCCAGCACTTGCACCGCGCGCTCTTGCAGCGGGGCAGCGTCTCCGCCGGCGCGGCCAATCGTCTTCATGAAGCGCAGCCATTCGGAGCGGTAGTCATAGCGATGCTGGAAAAGGTGCTTGAGCGCTGTAACCCGCAACCACCCGCGCATCTTGCGCGAGGGCAGCCACAGCAACGCCACCACCATGGCCGCAAAAATGAAGCCAACCTGTGTCAGGCGACCAAGGTCCCCGCCAAGGAAGTCAAGCGACTGCGCCAGCCCGACCATCACCAGCAGGTAAAGCCCGATCACCAGCAGCGACAGCGTCTGAAAGGCAACCGCGCGCGAAGGACTGAAGCGCAGGTCGGAATTGCTGCGATTTCCGCCAAAGGCAATCAGCGCAGCCACCGACCCGATCACCAGACCTCGGAATGCCGCCAGTTCCAGCGGGAGTTCCTTGCCCAGATAGGCGATAGTGTAGAGGTTGAGGTCGTATACCCACATCCCCGCCAGCGCGGCTGCGGTCCAGCGCAGGATCACCCGCGTGGTCGCAGATGCGCCTGCGTAGAGATTATGCAGCAAGACCAGCGCCCCGATGGATACAAGCACGCGGAACATCACCACCAGATGATAGGTAAGGTCCTGCAATTCAGGCGTAATGGCAAAGCGGTGGCCGACGACAAACAGCACAGGGTGAAGACACTCGACAAAGCCCAGTGCGATCAGCACCGGTTTGATCGGGGTGAGGCTGCGATGGCGGCCATCATTGGCAAACAGGCGATAGACCACCAGCAGCCAGGCGAGGTTACGCGCGCTTTCCACCAGGCTGGTTACCGGCGATGCCGCACCAAAGGCAGCGGCGATCACGCACCATGTGGCCGTGATACCCAGCGCGCCGAGCACGGTGGTGCGCTCCGGCCGTTCACGGTCACCGCGTTGCCAGAACCATACCAAAGCCAGTGCACAGCCTATGGCACCTGCAAGGTGCATCGCAAAACCTGCGACAAGCCAGCCTTCGAATGCCATGCTGTTCACCGCGCACCCTCTGGCCAAAGCACCACGCGCAGAGTCTGCAGCAGGATCAGCAGGTCGAGGAACGGGGTATAATTCTTGGCGTAGTAGAGATCATATTCCAGCTTGTGCCGGGAATCCTCAATCGACGCGCCATAGGGGTAATTGATCTGCGCCCAGCCCGTAATGCCGGGTTTCACCATGTGGCGTTCGGCATAATAGGGAATCTTGTCATCCAGATCCTCGACGAATTTGGGTACTTCGGGGCGCGGCCCGACGAAGCTCATATCGCCCTTCAGGACGGTCCAGACTTGCGGCAATTCATCGATCCGCACCTTGCGAATGAACTTGCCGAGCCGGGTGACGCGCGGGTCATCCTTTTGCGCCCATTTGGCGCCGTCCTTCTCTGCGTCGGTGCGCATGCTGCGCAGTTTGATGAGGTGGAAGGGCTGGCCATACAGCCCCACCCGTTCCTGCCGAAAGAAGGCCGGTCCCTTGCTGTCGAGCTTCACCAGTAAGGCAAACAACAGGATCACCGGGAATGTAAGCAGCAACAGCAACCCGCTCGCAGCAATGTCAAACACGCGTTTGGCCGCGCTGGAGAGGGCGCGGGCCGAGGAGAAACCGTCGGAGAAGATCAGCCAGCTGGGGTTGAGTGTATCGAGATCAACCCGGCCGGTTTCGCGCTCCAGAAAGCTGCTGAAATCGTTCACATGGACACCCATGGTCTTGATCCGCAAAAGGTCCTTCAGCGGCAGAGCATTGCGCCGTTCCTGCAAAGCCAGGACCACTTCGCTAACACCCAAATTCTCCACAAAATTGCCAAGGTCATGGATCGCTGCGCGCGAAATGGCCTCTTCCACGACCCGTTCGGAATCATTCATCGCAACATAGGAGACGATGGCAAAACCACTTTCGGGGCGTTGGGCAAGCTGCTTTAGGCGTTGCGCGCGGTCACCAGCGCCCAGCACCATGACCCGGCGCCGAAAGGCAGACGTGCCGATAAAACTGCCAACCACGACCCGGTTACTACCGAGCAGGACCACAGCGAACACCATCGCAAACAGCAGGGTGGAGCGCCAGAAGGTGGAACCAGGCAAGATGAAATCGAGGAAAGACAGGGCGATAATGCCCAGGCTGATCGCCACCAGCAACCGCGCCCCCGCATAGCGCATCGAACGAAGCGCCTCCGCACCGTAAACGCCGACCGCGATCATGCCCAACCAGATAATGATGGAAAAGCCGGAAAGCTGGAACAATCTTTCGGTTATAGGTTCCAGATCCATGCCGATCTGGGATGCACGCAGTCGCCACGCTGCCTCCCCCGCGATAAACAGCAGGGCGAGGTCAAACAGGCTCAACAGCACGACCGCATGCGGGATGTAATGCTTGAATAGTCGGATCATTCTGGTGGACGTCCCAATTTCGCTTAAGCGTGCATGGGTTACGACCGAGAAATGAAATGTCGGTAAATTTTACAGC
>JAGREF010000206.1 GCA_020446665.1 Sphingomonadaceae bacterium | reverse complement strand
GCATCGGCGAAGATCATGTGCAGCTCTTCCGCGGTCACGCTCGACTGGCCAGCCGGATGGACGCCAAAGGCGCGGATGATGAGGCCGGACGAGGTATCGAGCAGCCACACCAGCGGGGCCGCGGCCCGTGCAAGCCAGCGCATGGGCCGCGCCATCACCAGCGCAAGGGGTACAGCGGCACGCAGCGCCAGCTGCTTGGGCACCAGCTCGCCCACGACGAGGCTGAAATAGGTAGTCAGCGCAATCACCACACCAAAGCCTGCTTCCGGTGCAAATTCGGCAGGTACGCCCAGCGCGGCCAGCCGTTCCCCCACCGGACCACCCAGGCTGGCCCCGGAATAGGCACCAGCGATGATCCCGACCAGTGTGATGCCGATCTGCACGGTGGAGAGGAATTTCCCGGGCTCTGCCGCCAGGTCGAGCGCCACCTGCGCGGCCTTGCTACCCTTTTCCGCCGCTGACCGCAGACGCGCGGGCTTGGCGGAAACGATGGCGAGTTCCGACATGGCGAAGATCGCGTTGAGCACGATCAGCGCGGAAATGATGAGCAGGTCTGTCCAGGGAAAGGGTGTCACGATGCTGCATCGCTAGCACAAATGCCGCATTGTGCCAGCCCGGAGTGAAGGGACAGGAAGGAGGATGCAAAAGCTTGTAACGAACAGTTACGGAACTCTTGCGTTCATATCCCGTTCGTTTTGGTGGTAACATGGTTGCTGGCGGATAAACGCCCGCCCCCAAGGAGGACTGAACAATGAAAAAATCGCGCCTGTTCGTATCGAGCTTTGCAGCTCTTTCTCTCTTGACCGTGTCCGGCTGTGTGACGGACCCCAATACTGGCGAGAAGAAAGTCTCGCGCACCGCCATTGGCGGAATCGGCGGCGCTGCGGCTGGCGCGCTGCTGGGCGGCCTGATTGGCGGCAAGACCGGACGTATTGTCGGCGCAGTTGGCGGCGGCGCGATTGGTGGTGTGGTCGGCTACAAGATGGACCAACAGATCAAGGAGCTGAAGGAAGACACGGCTGGTTCCGGCATTGACGTGACCCCGGTGGATGATGGCTCGGCGATTCTCGTCAACCTGCCCGATGGCGTGACTTTCGAAGTCGGCAGCTACACCATCAACCCGACTTTCCGCACGACACTCGATTCGGTCGCGGACAGCCTGATGAAGTATCCCAACAGCCTGGTTGATGTGTATGGCCACACCGATTCGACCGGTTCCTATGAATTCAACCAGCGCCTGTCGGAACAGCGCGCGCAGGCTGTTTCCAACTACCTGATCTCGCGCGGTGTCTCTTCCGCCCGCATTCGCTGGCAGGGCTTTGGCGAGACTCAGCCGGTGGCGGATAATGCGACCGATTACGGCCGCGCCCGCAACCGCCGCGTGGAAATCAAGATCATCCCGATCTCCGATCAGGAAATCCAGCAGGCACAGCAGGGCAATTAAGGTCAGGCTGTAGGATGACACATAAGGGCTGGCCGCAAGGCCGGCCCTTTTTGCCTGTGCGCTAGGCTGAGGCAGGCCCCAGCCGTGCCGCCCGTTCTGCCAGCCGCTCCACCGCCGCCGGATGGATGGTGGGCGAACTGACCAGCAGGCCAAATGCACGCGGATCGCGCTTGTTGTAATTGAGCGGCGCGCCGAAGGCATCGCTCACCGCCGCCCCCGCCTCACGAGCAATCAGTGTGGCCGCTGCGATATCCCATTCGAAGCCCCAGCGCAGAGTCGCCACCAGATCGGCTTCATCCGCACCGACCATGGCGATTCGCAAGGCGATGGAATTGGGTTTGTCCACCATCACCAGATCCTGATCCTCCCGCGGGAGGGAATCGGCGGGGACTCGGGAACCGGGAAATTCACTCCGCCGCGACGCTGTCAGGCGTTGCCCGTTGCGCCAGGCCCCTTTGCCCGCTTCCGCGATCCATTCCTCCTCGCGGGCCGGAGCGACCAGCAGGCCAAACAAGGGCCGCCGCTCGCTCACCAGCGCAACGGATATCGCCCAGCCGGTGCGGCCGCGCAGAAAATCGCGTGTGCCATCAATGGGATCGACCAGCCAGCACAGGCCGCGCGCCAGCCGTTCCGGGTGATCGACGGTTTCTTCCGACAGCCAGCCCGCAGACGGCAAAAGCGCGCCCAATTCGCGCTTGAGGAAACTATCGACGGCAATGTCTGCCGCGCAAACCGGGCTGCCGGGTTCTTTTACCCAGCTTTCCACTTGATGCCCTGCACCGGGCCATTGGCGCAGCGCTATCTGCCCGGCTTCACGGCAAATTTCGAGAAGAAGGTTGCGATTTATCATTTCTCATAGGCGATGGCGGGCATTCCGGGACTTTTCAAGCGCCGCAATCCATGCTTATGCCGCGCCGCAACATCATTTTCACGGAACAAGGCGGTACTCACCCATGAATCTTCACGAATACCAGGCCAAGGAACTGCTCGCGAAATATGGCATTGGCATCCCTGCCGGCCACGCAGCACTGACAGTCGAAGAAGCCGTAGCAGGCGCAATGCAGCTGCCCGGCCCGCTTTATGTCGTGAAAGCGCAAATTCATGCTGGCGGCCGCGGCAAGGGCAAGT
>JAGREF010000205.1 GCA_020446665.1 Sphingomonadaceae bacterium | reverse complement strand
TGGCGGCGTGGTCGAGATAGATGCGAGAAATAATGCGGGTCCTGTCAGACGAAATGGTTAGCGCGATTGCGAAATTCGCACGGGCCACTATATAGCCCGCCATATCCGCCGCGCTACCCGTGTGGCTGCCAGCTCTGACAGGTTATCCCGATGCCCTCAGTCATCTTTCCCGGCCCAGAAGGCCGTCTCGAAGGTCGTTTTTCCCCCGGTCCGCGCCCGCGTGCGCCCGTGGCCATGATCCTGCACCCGCATCCGCAAGGCGGCGGGACCATGAATGACCGCATCGTGCAGCGTCTGTACAAGACCTTTGCCGATCGCGGTTTTGCCACGCTTCGCTTCAATTTTCGCGGGGTTGGCCGTTCGCAGGGCAGCTTCGACAACGGTATTGGAGAGCTTTCCGATGCCGCGTCCGCGCTCGACTGGGTGCAGTCGATCCACCCCGAAGCGCAGACGACCTGGGTCGCCGGTTACAGCTTCGGCGCGTTGATCGGCATGCAATTGCTGATGCGCCGCCCGGAAGTGCGCGGCTTCATCTCCATCGCGCCGCCGGCCAACATGTATGATTTCAGCTTCCTGGCCCCCTGCCCCGCCAGCGGAATCTTTGTGCAGGGTGCCGCCGATACTGTGGTGCAGCCCAGCGCGGTGACCAAGCTGGTCGAGAAACTGCGCACGCAAAAACACATCACGATCCACCATGACGAGATCCCGCGGGCCAATCATTTCTTCGAAAATGAAATCGACGACATGATGGCTTCGGTCGATAATTACCTCGATTTCCGCCTCTCGCCGGATTGCCCGATCAAGTAAATTGCGCGTGGCGGGCCTTGTGGCCTGCCCCGCAACCCTCTGATCCCGAAGGTTTCCTTACCTCACCCCAATGATACATTGTATCAATCAGTGGCAATTTGCCACGCGAAACTGCTTGTCAGCTTAATGATACGTTGTAACATTATATCCAATCAAGCCATGTCGCCCGCAGCACCGCCTGGGGCGGCGCAAGATGGAGGAGAGGAACCATGGCATACACTGACCAGAAGAGTTTTGCCCGCAACCCGGAGGCCATTGTCGGCGTCATCGCGATCCATGCCGCGATGGGCGCAGCGCTGGTCACCGGCCTTGCTGGCGGGGTGGCTGGAGTCATCAAGGACACTGTCCTGACTACCTATGATATTCCGGACACCCCGCCACCCCCGCCGCCGCCCACTCCGGATGTTGTGAAACCAGAACCGGCAGAAACCAGCCTGATTACTCCGCCGGTCCATGCGCCCACACCGCCGGTCAGCCTGAGCGACAACACGCCTCTGACCAATATCACCCCCGATATTCCTGACGTGATCCCGGATGTGCTGCCGCAGATCGTGCCCAAGCCGCTGCCCACCACCACGCCCGGCCGCGCAAAGTTCAATCCGGTCAGCGCACAACCGCGCAACAACCCCGGATCATGGGTCACCCCCAATGATTATCGCGGGCGCTGGATCGCTGAAGAACTGACCGGCACGGCCAGTTTCAAGCTGGAAGTTGGCACAAATGGCAAGGTGGAACGCTGCACCATTACCAAGTCCAGCGGCCATGCCGCGCTGGATGAAGCGACCTGCGATCTGGTGACCCGCCGGGCCAAATTCCGCTCCGCGCAGGATGAAACCGGCGCCAAGGTCAGCGGCAGCTACACCAATTCGGTCCGCTGGCAGCTGCCCGACTAATCGGCGACGGCCTCAATCTCCCCTGCCCGTTCGACGGGGCTTTTGCCCCCCGCATCGGGCAGGGTCCAGATGCCGATATTGATGATCACCACCACCGCCAGCACCACCATGAGCAAGGCCTGCTTCGGATTCTGTCCCTTGCGCCACAGCACAAAGGCCCCGGCGAGCAGCGCCAGCACCAGCAGAGCCATGATCGAAAGCACTGTGTTGAGCATTGCAAGACCTTTCCTGTTCGCGCCCCGGATAGCGTTTCAAACCCGTCCTGCAAACCACCGCGATTGACACGGGCAGCCAGCGCGGCAAGTGTCGCGCCATGACGATTTCAAACGAAACCAGCTCCGCCCCGCATTTCTCCCGCCGTCAGGCCATTGCCGCACTGGGGGCCACCACTGCCCTTACCGCGCTGGGTGGATGCAGCTATGCCGGAAGTCCCGCTGCCATGGCCTCCGCGGGCACCGCGCCCAATGCGGGGCAGGCACTTCTGGACGACATAGCCTGGCGCCTGCTTTCGCATGAGCCGGAACGCGCCACCGGGCTGGGCGTGGATACAGGCGACCATGCCGCGCTGCGCGGGCAGTTGAAGGATATCACTCCTGCCGGCCTGCAGGCCTATGCCGCCACATTGAAGGACGATCTCGCCCGCCTGCGCGCCTTTGATCGCAGCGGGCTGGATGCAACAACTGCCACCAGCATGGATGTGGTGGAAAGCTGCTATGCCACGTCGCTGGATGGCTTCGCCCTGCCCTATGGCGATGTCGCGGTCGGCAGCTGGCGCAATGCGCCCTATGTCGTGATCCAGAATGTCGGGACCTATCTCGACATGCCCCGTTTCCTCGATTCGACGCAGCCGCTCAATGACGAAGCGGACTCCTTCGCCTATCTGGATCGGCTCAAGGCAGTTCCCGCTGCGCTTGACGGCGAACTGGAGCGCATGCGCGCAGCGCGCGCCATGGGCGTCGTCCCGCCGGACTTCCTGTTGAAGAAGGCGATCACTGCCATGGAAGCGAGTATCGCTTCTGTTGCCTCGAACTATGCCGGGCCGCTTGAAAGAAAGGACGGCGTAACTGCGACGGCAGATGCTGCGACAGGCTTGATCGAAGACGCTCTCCAGCGTCAACTCGCTGAGCTCAAGCTCCAGGCTGCGCAGGCAACGTCGGACCCCGGCATGTATCAGCGCCCGCATGGCGAGGAGTGGTACCACTGGGCCTTGCGCGCCAGCACCACTACGCGGCTCACCCCTGACGAAGTGCACAATCAGGGCCTGGAAGAGCTCGAAACGCTTCACGCCCGGATGGACCCGATCCTGCAGAAAATCGGCTATACCAAGGGCACAGTGGGCGAGCGGATGCAGGCTCTGTCCACCGATCCGCGCTATAAATTTGCCGAGGGCGATCCGGGCCGGGCAGAGATCATGGATTTCCTCAAGGAACGCATCGCGTGGATCAAGTCGCAAATGCCGCGCGCTTTCAACACGCTAGTCGATCCCAATCTGGAAGTTCGCCGCCTGCCATTGGCGGAAGAACCGGGCGCGCCGGGTGCCTATGGCGGTGCGGGCAGCAAGGATGGCACGATTCCGGGCCGCATGTGGATCAATCTGCGCACCACCGATCTGCACCGCAAATATGATCTGGCCGATCTTGCCTATCACGAGACGATTCCGGGCCATGTGTGGGAAGGCGAATATTCCAACCAGATGCCGCTGATCCGCAGCATTCTGGCGTTCAATGCATTCAGCGAAGGCTGGGCCCTCTATGCCGAGCAGCTGGCGGATGAACTGGGCGCCTATGATGATTTCGAGGTCGGTCGACTGGGCTATCTCCAGAGCCTCGCCTTCCGCGCCTGCCGCATGGTGGTGGATACAGGGCTGCATTCCAAGCGCTGGAGCCGCGAACGGGCGGTCAATTTCTTTGTCGAACGGAACGGGTCAAAGCGCGAGGAAGTGGAAAGCGAAGTGGACCGTTATTGCAGCTGGCCCGGTCAGGCCTGCGGCTACAAGCTGGGTCATAGCGAAATCGTGCGCCACCGTTCCCGCGCACAGACGGCGCTGGGTGATGGCTATGACTTCAAGGCCTTCAACGATGCGGTAATCCTGGGCGGCAATGTGCCGATGGACGTGCTGGGCAAGAATGTTGATCGCTATATCGCGGGGGGGCGCACCTAACCCTAAATCCGCCTGAGCAGCAGTTCGATATTCGGGCTGAGCCAGCCGGGTGCAATATCAATCGCTTCGGCGACACTGTTGATAGTCCGGACCGGCAGGGATGCCTGACCATGCAGGGCGATGCGCGCTGCAATCCAGCTTTCGCGGCTGACGACTTCGAAGCGCCCCCGCAGCGTTTTCGCCAGCAGAAGTGGTGAGAGGCCGCGCTGGAATGAGGTGCCAAACAGCCTGTCCATCGCGCGCGGCATGTAGTTCACCAGCCAGCGCCGCGAATGCACTTCGCACGGGGAAAGGCGGCTGGCGGTTCCCAGCACCAGCAATTCCCCGCCCGGCTGCATCACCCGGTGCAATTCTGCCATGACCGCATCCAGCTGCGCCGGATCGACATATTCCAGCACGCTGTTGGCAATGGCGAGGTCAAACTGCCCGTCAGCAAAGGGCATGCTGCGCGTATCCGCCACATGCAGCGCCTGCACCCGGTCAGCCAGATCGTGCTGCGCGATATTGGCATTGGCGAGGCGGACATTGCCTTCATCCACGTCAACGCCGGTCACCTGCGCCCCGAGCCGCGCCATCACGATGCTGGACGCGCCATAATTGCAGCCAAACTCCAGCGCCTGCCTGCCCTCCGGCTTCAGCCCATAGGCGGTCAGCACATGGCGCAAATGCTCCCATTCATAGTCGACATAGCCGCCAACCCACTGGTTTGCGGGATCAAGGCCCATTTCCCGGGCAATCCGGTTGAATTCCGCCGCACTGGCGGCCTTGCCCTGAGAAACGTCGGGAATAATGGCATTTTGCGCGTTCATGCCAGCGGCACTAGCGCAAAATGCTTGCCATTTATTTGCCGACAGGCAGCAGGACGTGTCAGCCGCGTGCCAGCCCCGTCACCAGCGCGCCCAGCAGGCCGCCCAATGCACCGCCACCAGCACCGCCAGCGCCGCCAGCTTCGCCCTTGCCGCGCTGCGCCAGATAACCGGCCACGGCCATGGCGAGCAGCGGCAGCATCTTTTTCAGCATGGCTTCGTCCAGCCCGGTAATCGCTGCCACTTCACCCGCGACACCCCGGCTCACATCCTTGCTGCCGAAGATCGTGCCGAGAATATCATTGCCCTGCGCTGCCGGAGTCGGCTGGGGCGCAAGGACTGATTCGAGCAGGCCGCCACCGCCGCCACCCAGAATCGCGCCAGCCAGTCCGCCCAGCCCGCCAAGCGGATCGGGGGTTTCATTGCCACCCGTCGCACTGCGGCCCATACCGGCAACAATGGCGGGTAACAGCGCGCCAGCGCCCACCCGCGCGGTTTGCGGGTCGATCCCCAGTTCACCGGCGATGGAATCGATGGCACCGGTCTGGACCAGCATTTCGGCAAGGCTCATGCAAATTTCCTTTCAAAGATAATGCGCATCCGGCGCATTTCCGTGCTACGATTGTTTACATCCAAAGATGGTGATTGTCAGGCGCGGTTAAGCCAAAAGAGGCAGAATTTGCGTCAGTTTACAACGTCCCAACAGGAGGGTTCCCATGGGTATTTTTTCTTCGATCAAGAATGCAATTTTCGGCGGCGATGCCAAGGCTGAAGAAGCACCGGCCGCCGCACCGGCAGCAGCACCGGCAGCGGAAGAAAAGAAGGATGGCGGCCTGCTGGGTCAGGTAATGGGCACGTTTGACGTCATGGCTTCGCTGGAAGCAATGCCGGGTGCAGACAAGCTCAACTGGAAGAGCTCGATCGTCGATCTGATGAAGCTGGTCGGCATCGATTCCAGCTATGCCAACCGCAAGGAACTGGCGCAGGAACTGGGCAATGCGGACTATTCGGGCAGCGCCGAAGACAATATCCTGCTGCACCAGCAGGTCATGCGCGAGCTGGTGAAGAATGGCGGCACAGTGCCCGCTGACATGCTCGAGTGACCCGGATCGCCGATCAGCGACAAGAAAGGCCGCGCCTCCATCCGGAAGCGCGGCCTTTTCTGTTCAAGCCTGTGGCAGCCCGGCTTATTTCTTGCCGAACAGCCCCTTGGCCATGCCCATGACATCGTTGAGGGGGTTACCGTCCCCGTCCCGGTCGAGCAGCTTGGCAATGCTGGACGGGTCATTCTTGATCGCATCGGCAAAGCTGGTCAGCGACCCTTCGCCGCCAATCTGTTCGACGATGCTGGACAGCGTGCCCGCATCCAGCCCGGTCTTGGCCGCGGCCAGCTCCACCGTGTCGCCTTCCATCTGGTGCGACTGGCCCAGCGCGGCAATGGCCTTCTCTGCCATGGCGGGGTCAATGCCCAGCTTGGAAGCGAGATTGGTCACATCGTCCGGCGCGCCGGCGACCTGTTTAAGGATTGAATCGAAAATGCTCATTGGGTGAGTCTCCTGTTCCTGCGAGTCCCTCTGTCGGCGCATCATGACGCGCTGACACTGTGGCGCAAGCACCAAACGTCAAGGGCAGGACACCTCTAGCGGATGCCCTGCCCTCTCCTCTCCAACTCAATCGTAAATTTGTGTCAGGCCGCTACCGCAGCGCCCGGCGCTGCCTGGCGTACACCATCATCAACATAGGCGGTAAACTGTTCGAAATTGTCCACGAACAGCTGCACCAGATGTTGCGCCATTGCGTCATAAGCGTCCTTGTCCGCCCAGGTCGAACGCGGATCGAGCACGCGCTGATCAATCCCGGCCTCATCCAGTGCGGGCACATGCACCGGCACGTCAAAGCCGAAATTCGGATCCTCGCGGAATTCCACTTCGTCCATCTTGCCATCCAGCACGGCATTGAGCAGCCCGCGCGTGGCCTTGATCGGCATGCGGCTGCCAACGCCATATTTGCCGCCGGTCCAGCCAGTGTTGAACAGCCAGCACTGCACGCTGCCCTTGGCAATGCGTTCTTTCAGCAGATTGCCATAGACGCTGGGATGACGCGGCATGAAGGCGGCGCCAAAACAGGTGGAGAAGGTCGCTTCCGGTTCAGTCACGCCGATTTCCGTGCCCGCGACCTTCGCCGTGTAGCCCGACAGGAAGTGATACATCGCCTGTTCCGGGGTCAGCCGCGCAATGGGAGGCAGCACGCCAAAGGCATCAGCCGTCAGCATCACCACATTGGACGGGACCGGGCCGAGATTCTTTTCCGAAGTGTTGGGAATGTAATCAATCGGATAGGCGCCGCGGGTATTTTCCGTCTTGCTGGTATCGGTGAAGTCGATCTCGCGCGTCTCTTCATCGAGCGCGACATTTTCGAGGATCGTGCCGAACATCTTGGTGGTGGCATAGATTTCCGGCTCGCCCTCTGCGGACAGGTCGATCATCTTGGCGTAGCAACCACCTTCGAAATTGAACACGGCATCATCGGACCAGCCATGTTCGTCATCGCCGA
>JAGREF010000204.1 GCA_020446665.1 Sphingomonadaceae bacterium | reverse complement strand
CTAGGCGGTAAACCGCCAAGTCTCGGTGCCCCTCCCCTAAAGAGGAGGGGCTTTGGAGCACCCTACCCCCGCCAGAACGCCAGCCCATCCTCACCCGCCACGACCTCGCCGGCCATCCCGACCGGTTCCTCCGCTCCGCTGGTCAGCCGTTCGATCATCGCGCTGTCTTCCGCCGCGACCAGTGCCAATGTGCGTTCGCCCGCCGGGGTCAGCGTCACCACCGTGCCGGAGCGGGGCGATCCGTCGCGCTGGTAATGGACAGTCCATGTCTCCAGCGTGGCGGGGCCGGTATAGTCTTTCACCAGCGGCGGGACCGGGCCGCGCCTTGCATCGGCAATGTGCTGGCAATCGAAATCCTGCCAGCTCCCCGCTTCTGCAAATGGCTCTGCCGACAGCACAATCGCGTGATAGGTGGTGGCATAGCCGCCATTGCCGAACAGCAGCCCCTTGCCCCCACCATCGCGCAGCTTTTCAACCATGCAGGCAATGGCATGGCTCATGTAATTGGCGATCGGCCCGCCGCCAAAGGTCAGCCCGCCAAACACTGTCACGGGCTTATCCAGCGGCCAGCCGAGCACCCGCCGCGCCATTTTTGGCACGCAGGGGAAGCAGCTATAAAGCTCCACATGATCAAGATCGCCGGTCGCAACCCCGTTGCGTGCCATGGCCTCGCGGATCGTCACTTCGATACTGGGGGAAGAATGGTAATTGGCGCGGGCGAGAAAGTCATAGGGCTCCTGCGCTGCCGCACCATGACCGACATAGACCAGCCGCGACACATCCACGCCGCGCCGCCGCGCTTCGGCAAGGCTGGTGACGATGAAGCCCGCCCCCTGATTGACCGCGGAATTGGCCACCATCAGCTTGGTATAGGGATGGGCAATCGGGCGATTATCGGCACTCGGCTGCGCCACTTCCTCTGCGCTGACCACCCGTCGCAGCCAGGCGGAGGGGGTTTGCGCGGCCACTTGCGACATCAGCGACCAGATCGCGCCGCTTTCCGCCTGCCCCTCTGCCAATGTCTGCCCCAGCGACGCGCGCAGGGCATTTTCATAGAGGGGATAGACATCGGTCGGCAGCGTCAGCCCATAACGCTGGCGATAGCCTTGCTTCACAGATTCGGTTGCCTGTTGCAGCGCGCTTTTCGCCTTGCCACCCCCTTGCGCAGCGGCGGCCTTGGCCCGGGCACCGGCAGTGCGCAGGGCCTCTCCGCCGGTCACAAGCTCGATCCGGCTTTCCCCGCGCGCAATGCGGCCCGCCGCTTCGTCAAGCAGCCGCACCGGGCTGTCGCCATGGGGCAGTTCGGTATCGCTGCTTTGCGCCGGGTCGATCCCCAGCGCCTGTGCCACGCGCGGCGCGCAGGGGTTGAGCGCGGGCATGGAAATCTGCTGCACCACCGCCAGGCCGCCCGCATCGGCCAGCCAGCCGCCGCCCGCATCGGCATCAGCCAGCCGCAAAGCCTCGGCCATCAGCTGCGCCGAATCCAGCCCTTCCAGCGGGTTGTCAGGCCGGTCATTGATCTGCCCGACACCGACGATCACCGGCACGCATTCGGGATTGGCAGTCATGTCTCGTCATTCCTCGTTTCGGCCACCGGCACGGTGTAGTTCAGCCCCAGCCGCCCGCCATCGGCGTAGATGGTCTGCCCGGTGATGTAGGAGCTTTCCTCGCTGGCGAGGAATACGGCGATGGCGGCCACTTCCTCCACGCTGCCCAGCCGCCCCATTGGCGTGCGGCTAATGATCTTCTGCTTTGCCGCATCGTCCGACATGATCCCCAGCGCCATTTCCGTTAGGATCGTGCCCGGCCCGATGGCATTCACGCGAATGCCGCGATCAGCCAGCGCCAGCGCGGTGACATTGGTGATCTGCGCCAGCGCGCCCTTGGAAACGACGTAAGGTATCTGGTCAGGGATCGCGAGCCGGGCATTGACCGAGGACATGTTGATCACTGCCCCGCCCCGCTCCATCAGCCGCGCCGCGCGCTGGGTCGCGAGCAGCGGCGCGCGGGCATTGATCGCCAGCACGCGGTCAAAATCCTCTTCCGCCAGTTCATCCAGCGTGGCCGCATGAGTGACACCGGCATTGTTGACCAGAATATCCAGCCCGCCCCAGCTCTCCGCCGCAAGGGCGAACAGCGCATCGAGCTGCGCGCTGTCGGCAACATCCACGGTGAGCGCAAGCTGCCCGAGCCTTTCAGCCAGCGCAGCCACTTTGTCAGCATTGCGATCAGCAAGGATCAGCTGCGCGCCCTCGCTGGCGAAACGCTCTGCAATGGCTGCGCCAATACCCTGTGCCGCGCCGGTGATGATGGCGCGCTTGCCGTCCAGTCTGGTCAAGATCCTGCTCCTTTATGCAGGACCCATTCAGCCCATTTCAGCGACCAGCGCCAGCACCTTTTCCGCATATTCGGGGCGGCAGATCAGCAAATCGGGCATGTAAGTGTCTGCCTGATTATAGACCAGCGGGCTGCCATCGACGCGGCTGGCATGCAGGCCATGGGCCAGCGCAACCGCCGCCGGGGCGCAGCTGTCCCATTCATATTGCCCGCCCGTGTGCAGATAGATTTCCGCTTCGCCGCGCACCACCGCCATCGCCTTGGCCCCTGCGCTGCCCATCGGAACCAGCTCTGCCCCGAGCTTTTCCGCCACGGCGACCGCTTCCCTGGCCGGGCGTGTACGGCTGACGACCATGCGCGGCACTGCGGCGGCTTCCGGCACGGCAATCGGCGCGTCCGTGCGCAGCACCGTGTCGAGACCCGGCAGTGCGACTGCGCCGATTTCCGGCTTGCCATTCACCGCCAGCGCGACATGCACCGCCCAGTCGGTCCGTTCCTCGCCAT